>JBCKWP010000038.1:0-14194 GCA_038922455.1 Methylobacter sp.
GCGTTTCCCGCTGAAGATTTCTGTGCCAATCTTCCTCGTGTTAACGAACTCACTTTACTGGTGTTCGATTATCAGGACATGAAATATCGGGATATGTTGGTTGAGTTTGAGGTGACAAAAGAGCCTGAAGGGACTCGTGTATTTTTTCTACCAGCTGCAAAACATAAAAAAGGCACCATTGAATTAAGACTTCCAAATGGTGTTCCTGAAGCTGGTAAGTATTTGATTCATATTACTTTGGTTCCTGATGCGGATAAGATGGATGCACGCACACAGGGCGCTAGGTTGGATGCACACATGAGCTTTAATGCTGGCGGCGGCCAAGCAGTGAGCAGAACTAGTCTGCTCTTGTATGCGTTGTTCGCATTTGCGGGGCTTTATGTGCTTTATTTGTCACATGCCGGTTTTAAAAGCAAAGTGGATGAAATAATAGGCAAGCTTAAAGCTTAAACAGGCACGAATTTTAAGTAGGTTGAGTGCTGATGCTGTTGCCTAGTTGCGGGTAGTTTGTCGCAAGAGGCAATGGCATTGCCTGCATGAATCGTTTTGCTTCGGCAACATCGGTGTCTTCACATCCATGTGGGTTATGTAGGTCACGGAGAGAGCAACAAAAGTATAACGCCATTCATGGCGTTATACTTTTGTTGATTTTATTGAATAATGGAGGAAATGAATAATGGTGAAGTTATTATCGGCTGGGGCGCTGATTGTGCTTTTTTCAGCGCCAGTACTTGCGTTGGAGTATGAGGATCATAGCGGCATGCTCATGGATCACGGTGATGGCCATTTAATGGATATGGCCGGCGGAATGGTTATGGGTCAGAATACCAGTACCTTGCCGGGTGGCTGCGATAGTATCTCGGAGACCAAAGAAATTACCGTGCATGCCGGTCATAAATATGCCGAGAAATTCCCCGGTAGAATGTTTGCGTTCGATACTCAGGAATTTAATTTTAAGCCCTGCACTAAATTGACCGTTCATTTTGTCAATGATGATCATATTCGCCATCAGTGGATGATGCATGGTTTGCCTAGGTATTTATATCCCAAGGGCATGTTCCATTTGGAAGTGACGGGCCCTGCAAAAATTTCCGGAACGTTGATACTGCCTCCCGGCGATAAAACCTATCTGGTGCATTGCGACATTGCCCAGCACATGGAAAAAGGCATGAAAGCCCAGTTAAAAGTCGGGAAAGGTGATGGCGATCTGCCCAGCATTCCAGGCGTGACCGCTTACGTTGTACCTGATGATTACAAGGGAAGTCTGGCGACAGTCATGGCTGATGTTTCGGCCGCAGCTGAAGCCGCATCGGTAGCGGCGGCATTGCCGAAAGCGGCTGTCGTCGCCGATAAGGCAGCAATAAAGCCGCCGAAAGAAGATTCTGTTATTTCGGGCATTACCGTGATCGGATTAGCGATTGGTTTATTGCTGGCACCGTTTTTGGCGAAAAAATTTAAAGGTATGAGTATGTCCGAAGCGGTTGCGACTATTTTTGAAGGGTTGAGAACAGGAATTGAGCTGACTATAAAACTGTTATCCGGCTTGGTTAAGCGGGTTGTTGCCAGTAAAAACAAGATATTGCCTGAAAATTAAATTCGGGCGACATAAAAGCCCCTGCGTTCTTTGAGCGCAGGGGCTTTTTTTGAGAGAAAAAGTGCAAGACATAGGATTTGAACTAGGCGGGCTGTTTATCAGCGCATTTATATCGTCAACGATAGCACCTGGCGGCTCAGAAGCTGTTTTGGCTTATATGGTTGCGGCAGGACATTACCAAGTTGAGCTTATCGTTATCGTTGCTACGATAGGCAACACGTTGGGCGCGATGACCACTTGGGGTTTGGGCGTACTGGCGGCTAAAAAATTCCCTGCGGCTACGCTTTTATCGGGAAACAAACAGAAAGCGCTGGAGCTGGTAAGAAAAAGAGGTATTTGGACGTTGTTTTTTACCTGGTTACCGGTGGTTGGGGATGCCTTGTGTTTTGCGGGTGGCTGGTTAAAGCTGCCCTTCTTCCAGGCTTGTTTAATCATATTGCTGGGTAAGTTGGGTCGATATGCGGTGATAGCTTGGGTGTTTGTGTGAGATTAGGAATCAGGTCTGGCAATGGTAAAATTAAAATTCAAACGAGGTAATTGTGTTACGCCATTTTCCACAAGTTAACATTGCTTATGCCCATAACAAACGGGATTATTTTATAGCGGCGTTTACTTTTTTTTGTGTGGCGGTCTGCTTAATAAGCGATGCTAATGCGAGTTTGGAAAAGCAAAATGCTCTCGGCGTATGCGCCTGGGTTTTTTTGATCGGATTACTGCTCGGGGAAAACAGGGAAATAAGAATGCAGGTTGGCATTGCCGTTATTTTTGCGACCATCGGAGAGCATTTCGCGTCGCCTTTTATGGGTGGATACACTTACCGGTTCGAGAACGTGCCTGCCTATGTGCCGCCCGGTCACGGCATGGTTTATTTAACGGCTGTTGCGTTGGGCCGTTCCGGGTTATTTTTGCGCTATGCCAGAGAAATCGCCACCTTGGTGGTATTGGTGTGTGGTGCTTGGTCTGTCTGGGGGATCAGCGGCTATGCCGAGCAGGGCGATTCGGTTGGCGCGTTGTTGTTTTGTGTCTTTTTGGCTTATCTGTTTAAAGGTCGCTCACCGATGGTATATCTGGCGGCCTTTTTTATCACCACCTGGCTAGAGCTAATCGGCACCGCCGTCGGAACCTGGACGTGGGCGGCAATAGATCCGGTTTTGGGTTTGCCTCAAGGAAATCCGCCCAGTGGTGTCGCTGCTTGGTATTGTTTGGTCGATGCGGTGGCTATGGGTGGTGCCGCACCGGTGTTGCAGAGTTTATCGCGGATGTTAAATTATCTTAAAATCAAGACATTACGCTCACGCATAGTTGACTAAGTCTCGCATAAAACTTTTTATTCAGCGCGAAAACAATACACAATAGGTGAAAAATGGCAAAAATAACCCAATTATCGCAACTGGATTTGGATGGAACTTATACTTATGCAGATTATTTAACCTGGCAGTTTGATGAAGCGCTTGAATTAATCAAAGGTAAAATAATGTTGATGTCGCCTGCGCCTAACGTTGCACATCAAAGTATTTCTGTGCATTTAACTGGGATTTTGTATCCGTTTTTCAAGCATAAAGATTGCCGGCTTTTTGCCGCGCCCTTTGATGTACGCTTATATGATAAAAATAAATCCGAGGCAGCTAATCAAGATATTTACTCGGTAGTCCAGCCTGATTTGTGTGTTATTTGTGATAACAATAAACTGGATACACAAGGTTGTTTGGGTGCGCCCGATTGGATCATTGAGATTTTATCGAAAGGGAATTCCAAAAAAGAAATGCAGATCAAATACGAGCTGTATCAGGAAAATGGCGTTATGGAATATTGGCTGGTCTATCCCGTTGAGCAGTCTATTTACCAGTTCATCCTGGATGCAACAACGCAAAAATATAAATTATTTAAAATGTATCCCGGTGTTGGTAAGGCAAGCTCGTATTTATTTCCGGATTTGGAAATCGATTTGCTGGAAGTGTTTGCAGAGTAGATTAAAGTGATTTTTTTGTTTTTGTGTCTAAGGTGGTCGGCCGCATCGGTTCCCGACCGATTGCGACAATTCCGACCTCCAAGGATGGAGGAAGTGCCGACGACTGCCGGGAGCAGTCGCGGCCATCATCCCAGGCAGTCGAAATGAAAGACTACTCATGTTTACAACCGGAGCCGAAAAGAATCCTGGTCATCGCAATGCGATATCTCGGTGATGTCTTGTTGACAACACCTTTATTGCATTCGTTGCGACAGGCTTATCCAAATGCACGGATTGATGTGTTAGTGTTTCATAATACGGCTTCCATGCTTGAAGGCAATGCTGATATTAATCATATTATCACCACGCCTAACCACCCGAATTTCTCGGATCTTTGGCGAATTTTTTGGCAATTATTTAGATGCTATGATCTTGCCATTGCTACTCAGACCGGAGATCGTCCCTTTTTGTATACATTGCTTGCAGCGCCGATGCGGATTGCCGTAGTACCGCCGAAAAACACCACCGGCTGGTGGAAGCGTTTTTTTGTTCAACGCTGGATAGAGTTTGATGATGAAAATACACATACAGTCTTGCAGCACCTGAAATTGCTGGATTTGATCAATGTTCCGCATAGCTTTTCATTAATCCCGCCGCAAACTAGCGATGTACGAGAGTTAACACAGCAATTCCCTTTTTTGTCCGATAATACCCGCTATGCTGTTCTGCACCCGCATCCGCAGTGGACTTATAAACAATGGACTGTAAAAGGTTGGGTAGAGATAGGCCACTATCTCAAAAAAATGGGATTAAAACTGGTTCTTTCGGGAGGGGCGGCTCAAGAGGAAATTAATTATGTTGCCAACATTCAGCGCCAACTTCCCGAGGATACAGTTAATCTGGCAGGCCTGGTTTCGTTGGCGCAATTGGCAACCATTATCGCCCAGGCAAAATTATATATCGGCCCTGATACCGGTATCACTCATTTGGCAGCCGCAACCGGAATCCCGGTGATTGCGCTTTATGGGCCGACCAATCCGGTAAAGTGGGCACCTTGGCCTAGTGGATTTAACCAAAACATAAATCCTTTTCATAAAACAGGTAGCCAGCGGCTTAACAATATCAGCTTGATTCAAGGTAAAGGGGATTGCGTTCCCTGTTATTTAGAGGGGTGCGATAAACATCAGCAAAGTCGAAGCAAATGCCTTGATACGCTTAGTCCTGAGTGTGTCGAAGAAGCTATTCGACTGGCACTGGGTAAAGGATTTGAATAAAGAGCGATCTAGCCCGATTTAAAAGCAATAAACGATGATTTATGGGTAGTTATTTCGCTTTACTTGTGGTTTTTGGTGAAGTTTCCCGATACAGTCCCACGTCTTTCAAGGTAATAACCGAAATGCATTTAGCAACTAAACAACTGGATGGTATTTACGTAATCAACGTAAAATCGTTCCATCAGCGCCGTGAGTTCATGGAAGCGCAGCTTTTAAAACAAGATATGACGGCTGAATTCATTCTTGACGGGGATGCGGATGAGCTGACAGCTGAGCTTATTGATAAGTATTTTGTCGGTGACAATTTATCGGTCAACCAAATGTCATGCGCTTTAAAACACATTATGGCCTTGGAGAAAATTGTTGAAAATAAGCAGCAACAGGCGTTGGTGCTGGAAGATGATGCTGTTTTTTTGCCGGGATTTAACGAAGGCCTGCATTATGCGATGGCAGAAAGCCCTCGATTTGAGGGGGAAAAAGTTATTTATATCGGTTGTGGCGGTAATTTTTATACACCGAAAAGCCTTAGAAAACCTGGGCAGCATTTGTACCTGGGTTCTCGTGGCCGTTTTGCCGATTCTTATATTATCGATTGCAACACAGCACAAAAACGGTTGGACTGGATCATCAGCAACAAAGTTTCATTGCCTATAGATAACCAGTTTGAAAAAATCGACAAGCAACTCGATATAAAAATAGTGTGGTTAGAAGATCCTATTGTTGAGCAAGGCAGTAAAAATGGTTTGTTCGATAGTGCGTTGGAACCCGCACCGCCAACGTGGCTACAAAATTTGAAATTTAACTTTGAAAAACTAAAACGTAAATATATTTATCAATTATGGCGCTAATCAAAGAACCTATGTTCCCTTACTCCGCTATAGCTGAAAAGTCTTTGTTAACCTGTCGTTATTTGGCGATAATTGCCGCTGTTGCCGCGCCGGTCTCTACGGCTGTTACCGGCGTAGCTAGTGTCGGCATGTTATTGACTTGGTTGATTTCAGGCCAAGTTTGGCAGAGCCTGAAAATATCGGTCCAGCAGCCTGCGGGGAAAATGCTGCTGCTGTTTTTTGCCTGGCTTATTATCAGCAGCTTATACGCAGATACGTCTTGGGTAGATAAAGTCAGCACGCTGTCCAGTTGGAAAAAATTATTTTACACTTTCGTATTATTTGGTCTATTTTACCAACCGCCGTGGAAAATACGCTTTGTTTACTGTTATTTAGCCGCAATGTCTCTCGCCGCTGTTATCGCTGTGCCCTTGTGGTTACTGGAGATTAATATAAGGCCAGGGCGGGAAGCGGGAATTTTTATGACCAACCATTCTTCGCAAAGTTTAGCGTTTGTAGTTGCCGCCTTATGCTGTATTTATTTACTCAAAGAATCGCTCAGTTTGCCAAAGAAACGGTTATTGGTGGGTTTATTGTTATTGTTTATATTCAACATTTTTTTTATCAGCCCCTCGCGAAGCGGTTATCTTGCATTGCCGGCCGCCGCCGTGTTTGCGATGGTTAACCTTTACGGCTATAAAAAACTACTGCCCATTCTGGGAATGATCGCAGCAGCTTTGTTGCTGGTGGTGTTGACCTCTAGCACTTTACAGCAGCGTATTAAATTGGGATTGGAAGAGAAGGCAAGCTCTCAAACCAGTGAAAATATAACGTCTATAGGTATTCGTGTTATTTTTGCGCAAAATACGCTTGAATTAATTCGACAAAAGCCTTTGTTGGGTTACGGAACATCTTCTTTTAAGAATGTTTATAGCGCCCATGTCGCCGCTAAATATCAAGACTGGCGAGGATTACCGGCATCCGACCCGCATAATCAATATTTGTTTGTCTGGCTGGAAAATGGCCTAATCGGATTGTTGTTATTTTTGGTTTATATTTACACAGCAGTTAGGCAGGGAGCTAGTCAACAACCGTATGGAGCGATTGCCGCGAGTGTGCTGGTTGCGATTGCAGCCACAAGCCTGTTTAATTCAAACTTTAAAACTTTTCCAGAAGGATATTTACTGGCTTTTTTCGTCGGTTGTTTGCTGGCACGACAGCCGAGGAATGTGGCGGAGAAACAGAGTGCTTAGCGTAATTATTATCACCAAAAATGAAGCGTCGCATATTAGTCGCTGCCTGGAATCAGTTAAGTGGGTGGATGAAATTATCGTCCTCGATTCAGGGAGTGAGGATGATACGGTGGCCATTTGTCGTCAATATACCGACAAGATTTATCAAACAGACTGGCCTGGGTTCGGTATTCAGAAGCAGCGGGCGCTGGATAAAGCGGCGGGTGACTGGATTTTATCGATCGATGCCGATGAAATTGTAACTTCGGAATTGAAGCTGGAAATAGAAGCTGCGTTTCAGCAAGAGCACTACAAGGGTTATGAAATTCCTCGTCTTTCCAGCTATTGCGGCAGGCAAATGCGCCATGGCGGTTGGTGGCCCGACTATGTATTAAGGCTGTTTCGTCGTGATTGCGGACGATTTACCGATTCGGTCGTACATGAGAGCATTATTGTTCAGGGGGCTGTTGGTCGCGTAAGTTCGCCATTGCTGCATGATGCTTTTGTCAATCTGGATGAGGTTTTGCGTAAAGTGAATTGCTATTCAGGCTTGGGCGCGGAAATGCTCTATCAACGGGGTGTACGTTCATCTTTGAGCAAAGCCATCTTAAAAGGGCTTTGGACCTTTATTCGTACTTATTGTATTAAGGCTGCTTTTCTGGATGGGAGGCAGGGGCTGATGCTGTCGATCTCTAATGCAGAAGGTGCTTATTATAAATACCTTAAATTGCTGGAATTACAGCGCAGCAAGCCGTATCAGTGATGAACCTGATCTCTGTTATCGTAACCACCTATAACTGGCCGGAAGCATTGGAACTCTGTTTGGACGGTTTATATGCCCAGCAGGACCAAGCGTTTGAGATCATCATTGCCGATGATGGTTCCACATCCGTTAATCAGGCGCGGGCTTTGGCCTATTGCGCTAAAAGCCCTGTGCCCACTCACTATGTGCATCATGACGATCGGGGCTTTAGGGCGGGAACCATCAGGAATAAGGCGGTTGCGAGTAGTCAGGGTGATTATTTACTGTTCATTGATGGCGACTGTGTCTGTCGCGCTGATTTTATCGTCCGGCATCGGCAGCTGGCAGAGTCTGGGCGGTTTGTGCCGGGAAATAGGGTGCTGTTGAGCGAGTCGTATACTCAGGAAGTCATCGAGAAGCATATTCCGTTACACCAAAAACCGCTGAGTTACTTGATTTCCTTGCGATTACAAAAAAAAATCAACCGAATTTCGGCTTTTATTAGTCTGCCTTTAGGCTTTTTAAGGAAAATACAGCCCAAAAAGTGGCAAAAAGCCATGACCTGTAACTTGGCGCTATGGAAAAACGATTTTTTACGGGTGAATGGTTTTGATGAACTGTTTGAAGGCTGGGGGTTTGAGGATTCTGACCTAGTCATTCGCTTGATCCATGCCGGTATCAAGCGTAAGGAAGGCCGATTTGCGGTACCTGTGCTACATTTATGGCATCCTCATAATGATAAAAGCAAGCAAGACCTTAATTACCAGCGATTGTTGGATCGCCTGAAACGGCGGGATTTTATGGTCGCCGCGAAGGGCGTTTCCCAGTATCTTTAGCTTATCAATTTAACCGCAAACCATGCGCCTTACTGAGCAGCAAAAAATCATCTTAAAACGCTTGACCGCTGAAATCTTTGGCGCGGATGCACGCTTGATACTGTTTGGTTCTCGGGTGAATGACAATGCCAAAGGCGGCGATATTGATTTGTACATCGAAACACCAAACCAACAATTATCTTTTGACAACAAAATTAAACTGTTAACCGCTTTAAATCGTGCATTAGGCGAGCAAAAAATCGATATTGTGGTGAACGATTTCAGCCAAGAAAAAGATATTTATACGATAGCCAAACAAACAGGCATCGAACTGTGAATATTGAAAAATTAAAACTAAAAAAAATTATTTTTGAATGCGACCAGCATATCGACAAACTCAATACGGCATGCAGCAAATTAAAGTCTTCGTTTCCTTTAACCGGACAAAGCTACAAAAATTTTGCTGACGATGAGCTTAGTTATTTAGATCAATATCTATACCGATTTTCAAAGCTTCAGGACAGTGTCGGGCAAAAACTTTTTAAAGCTGTTTTGGCTTACAAAAAAGAAGAAGTCGCCAACCTTTCGTTTATCGATATTGTAAATCGGCTTGAGCAATTGGAGTATTTGCACGATGGTGATGGCTGGTTTGATTTGAGAAATATTCGAAATCAGTTAGCGCACGACTACGAAGATGACCCAAAGCAACTGGTAGGTATCATCAACAAAATCTTTGCACAAAAAGCTAAGTTAGAGAGCTATTACTTTAACATCATCGAAAAACTAGGCGACATAAGCTAAGCAAATAATGCCAAAAACCACACTAAACACCTACAAACGCCTGCTAGTTTATGTCAAGCCACATCGCTGGCTTTTTGCAATCAGTATTGTCGGTTTCCTGATGTATTCAGGTACCCAGACTTTATTTGCGGCATTGATCAAGCACATCATTGACACGTTGCAAACCGAGACACGGGAGGGGATGAATTATTTGCCGCTATTGTTTAGCGGCTTGATTGTCGTGCATGGAATCGGAGCCTATTTGGGTAACTATTTTCTGGCTAAGGTATCGACCAATGTCGTCCATGCCTTGCGTTGTGAAATATTTGACCAATATACGCGGTTGCCGACGGCCTATTATGATGCGCATAACAGCGGGTACATGATTTCAAGGATAACCAATAATGTGGGGCAGGTTACCCAGGCCGCCACGGATGCGGTGCGCACTATTGTGCGTGAAGGCTTTACCGCGATAGGTTTGTTAATCTATTTGTTTTATTCGAACTGGATGTTGTCACTGGTTTTTGTCGCTATAGCGCCGATTATTGTGGTGTTGGTAAGCTATGTCAGCAAGCGCCTCAGGGGGATCAGTAAGAAAATACAGGAATCGATAGGCGACATGACCCATATCACCTCGGAATTGGTGGGTGGACATCGGGTGGTGCGCAGTTATGGTGGGGAGCAATATGAACGTCGGCGGTTTTTGGAAAGCAGTTCATATAACCGGAGTCAATCGTTGAAGCTGTCAACGACGATGGCGATACATAATCCGATCATGCAGTTTATCATCGCCATAGCACTATCGTTTCTGATGTATATGGCCTTGTTTTTCATGAAGCAAGCCAGTGTCGGTGAGTTTGTCGGCTACTTGACGGCGGCATTTTTATTGCCGAGACCGATTAGGCAGTTGAGCGATGCAAATGGAGATATTCAAAAAGGTATCGCGGCAGCCGAATCGTTATTTGAAATTCTGGATGAACCGGGCGAGCTGGATGAAGGCACTTATCAGGCCGAAAGATGCCGGGGAGCCCTGGAATTTAAAAACCTGTCGTTTCAATATGCGGGCGCAAATGAACCGGCGCTTATTGACATCAATTTTAAGGCCGAGCCGGGGCAGACGATTGCGTTGGTAGGGGCTTCCGGCGGTGGTAAAAGCACGCTCGCCAATTTGGTTTCGCGTTTTTATCCGCATGACACCGGCGAGATATTACTTGATGGTGTTGAAATAAACACCTATGAGCTGGCAAATTTGCGTAAACAGTTGGCGTTGGTCAATCAGCAAGTCACTTTATTCAATGATACGATAGCCAACAATATCGCCTACGGGGCGCTTGCGACGGCAACCCGAAGTGAAATAACCCAGGCTGCAACGGATGCTTATGCGATGGAATTTATCGCCAAACTGGAACTGGGGCTGGACACGGAAATAGGCGAGAATGGCGTCAAACTGTCAGGAGGGCAGCGGCAAAGGTTGGCCTTGGCCAGGGCGTTGTTGAAAGATGCTCCCATCTTGATACTGGATGAGGCGACATCGGCGTTGGATACCGAATCGGAACGGTTTATACAGGCGGCTCTGCAAAAAGTAATGAGCAATCGGACGACTCTGGTGATTGCTCACCGGCTATCGACTATTGAAAACGCCGATATGATCTTGGTTATGGATCATGGCCGTATTGTAGAAAGAGGTTCGCATCGGGAACTCATTGCAAAAAATGGCGCTTATGCGCGGTTACATTCCATGCAATTTAAGGATCATCCTGAAAAAGTGAGCGGCCTTGCGCTCCAGCATGAAAACTCAGGTGAGCCAACAAACGCAGACCTAGTTTAGGGGGGGGGGCATTATTTTGAAGACATTTATTTCCGAGCTTGAACAGCATCAGGCGGTGATAGTCCGGTTGGCCGGTTGCTCCGGTGCTATTGAGGCGGCTGGTGAGTTGTTGATTGCAACATTAAAACAGGGTGGAAAAATACTGTTGTGCGGCAATGGCGGCAGTGCCGCCGATTGTCAGCATATCGCCGCCGAGTTGGTGGTGCAATATCAAAAAAACCGGCAGGCGCTGGCGGCTATTGCATTGACCACGGACAGCTCAATTTTAACGGCGCACGCCAATGACTTTGGTTTTGCCACTGTCTATTCCCGGCAGATTGAAGCCATTGCCAATGAAAAAGATTGTCTGATTGCCATTTCCACATCGGGACGCAGCATAAATATATTAAACGCAGTGGAAGCTGCAAGGTTGAAAGGGTTGTCTGTGATCGGCTTAACCGGGCGTGACGGCGGCAAGCTGAGTGAGCTTGTGACCCATCCGGTTATTGTTCCCTCGGATGTGACGGCAAGAATTCAGGAAGCGCATATATTGATAGGCCACTGGTGGTGCGGCGCGATTGAGGAGGCCATGCATGTTAGCGACCGCACCTGAGTTTGCTAAGGCTAGGATCATCGTTATCGGCGATGTGATGCTGGATCGCTACTGGTCGGGGCATGCCGCGCGTATTTCGCCCGAAGCACCGGTGCCGGTGGTGAGAGTTAAAACGATTGAAGATCGCGTCGGTGGCGCGGGGAATGTCGCGCTCAATATTGCCAAATTAGGCGGCAAGGTTACATTGTTAGGTGTTGTTGGCGATGATGCCGAAGGCGAGATACTAAGGCGGCTGCTGGAAGCGGAAGGCGTGGTCTGCGATTTTGTCGTTGAGCAGGAAATTCGCAGCATCTGTAAGTTACGGGTTATGGCGCAACATCAGCAACTTATTCGGATTGATTTTGAAGAGGCGACGCTTAAATTTGATTCGGACACGTTGCGGGCTAAGCTGGTTGATCATCTGCCTGAAAATGACACGGTGGTTTTTTCGGACTATGGCAAAGGCACCTTGGCTGATGTTTCAGCTTATATTATTGAGGCCAAGCAAGCCGGACTTAAGGTTTTGGTGGATCCGAAAGGCGTGGATTACCAGCGTTATGCCCATGCAGACATGATAACGCCGAATCTGTCTGAGTTGCAGGCGGTTGTTGGTGTTTCTAAAAATGAAGACGATTTGATTGAAAATGGGCGGGCATTGTTAAAACAATATCAAATTCAGACGCTTTTGCTGACTCGCGGCGAGGCGGGTATGACCTTGATACAAGATGCCCAGGTGCATTCATTACCGGCCCAAGCCAAGGATGTCTTCGATGTGACCGGTGCCGGAGATACGGTTATTGCGGTGATGGCTCTGGGCGTGGCGCTGGAGTTGGCGTTGTATGATGCGATGTATCTGGCAAACCTGGCCGGAGGCATTGTGGTCGGAAAGCTGGGTACATCAACCGTATCAATGCAGGAGTTAACGCGGGCAATGCACGGCGATCGGGATTCTCGATACGGTATCGTCTCGGAAGATGAGCTGGTGCGATTATTCGCTGGCGCAACAGCTCATGATGAACGCATCATCATGACCAACGGTTGCTTCGATTTATTGCACGCCGGTCACGTGACTTATTTGCAGCAAGCAAAGGCGTTGGGCGATCGCTTGGTTGTAGCAGTCAATTCCGACGCGTCGGTCAAGCAGCTCAAAGGTGAAACCCGGCCAATTAATGGCTTGCAGGAGCGGATGACGGTTTTGGCGGCATTAGCCTGCGTGGATTGGGTGGTTTCATTCGAAGAAGAAACACCTGAAAGGTTGTATTGCCGATTGCTGCCGGATGTCATCGTCAAAGGTGGTGATTACAGTTCCGAGCAAGTCGCCGGCGGCGATTGCGTTATTCGAGCGGGTGGTGAAGTAAAGATTTTGCAGTTCGTCGACGGTCAGTCGACAACGGCGATGATTAAAAAAGCGAGGGGAATAGAATGATTGTTGTTACAGGTGGCGCCGGTTTTATCGGTAGTAATTTGATTCGGGCATTAAACCAGCGCGGTGAGCGAAATATATTGTTAGTCGATCATCTGGCTAATGGGCAAAAAATGCACAATATCGCCGACCTTGATATTGCTGATTACATGGACAAGGCTGAATTTTTAGAGAAAATTGGTGTGGCGCATTTTTTTGATGGGGTGCGGGCGGTTTTTCATCAGGGGGCTTGTTCTGCAACCACGGAATGGGATGGGCAGTTTGTGATGATGAATAATTACGATTATTCCAAGCGTCTATTGCATTGGTGTATCGCCAAAAATGTTGCTTTTATGTACGCTTCTTCCGCCTCGGTTTATGGGAATGGCAAGCAGGGGTTTCGGGTCGAGCGTAGTTGTGAGCAGCCTATCAATATGTATGCCTATTCGAAGTTTCAATTCGATCAATATGTGCGCCCATTATTAGCCAAAACCTTAAGTCCCATTGTTGGTTTTCGCTATTTTAATGTTTACGGACCGAGGGAGCAGCATAAAGGTGCTATGAGCAGTACTGCGCTGCATTTTAATCGGCAAGTTATCGAGCAAAAAAAAGCAAAACTGTTTGAAGGCTGCGATGGCATGGCCAATGGTGAGCAAAAGCGCGACTTTGTGCATGTTGATGATGTTGTCGATGTAAATCTGTGGTTTTTAGATCATCCAGAACAGCGCGGTATTTATAACGTAGGCACGGGGCAAGCGGAAACCTTTAATGCGGTCGCTGAGGCGGTGATTGATTGGCATAAAGAAGGAAGTATCGAGTACATCCCGTTTCCCGAGCATTTGAAGGGAGCTTACCAGAGTTATACCCAGGCCGATATTTCCGGGCTAAGAGCGGCTGGCTATGCGAAGGAGTTTCTGTCTGTTAAGCAAGGCGTTGCTAGATATTTGGATTGGCTGAATGCATAACAGTTGTTGCCAAAATAACTGTTTTGATGTTGGCATGATAACTTTAGGATATGCGATCGCTATGCCTGCGGTTGCCCCCAGTCGCCATGCTTCTCTCGATGAATACCCACAAGAGGCATTCAATATCGTTCTCACAATGACTCTCAGCTTCCTCTTCCGCCAAGTACCTACATCCCTGTAGGTAGCGCGATTTCGCACAGCTTCTGGGGACTACTT
>JBCKWP010000039.1:0-14111 GCA_038922455.1 Methylobacter sp.
ATCCATTGGCAATTTGACCCATTTAACGGTGTTGGATTTATCGTGCAATCAACTCAGCGAACTGCCTGAATCGATTGGCAGCTTGACCCATTTAACGCGCTTGGAATTGACGGCAAATCAACTCACCGCGCTGCCTGAATCGATTGGTAACTTGACCAATTTAACGACGTTGAATTTATGGGGAAATCCAATTAAATAATTGTCACCTGAATTAATAAGTCAGCTTAAGAGGAATTACTCTAATTTGGGTTAGATGATACGTGGCAAGCTTGTTTTTCTGGGCTTTTATGTTTAGGCTGTGTTGCGGTCTTTGCCTAACAAGTCAGTCAAAGGGACGCGCCGCCCGTTGACGGTTTGGTAATTCAGTTTTTTATCAGGGTTCGGTGACTTCGCTCAAGTTCAGTGAACAGTAAGCCAATTACCCTTACCTTTACGTTAAGCATAAACCAACAAAATGGAGTAAAAAATATTTAGAAAGCTAATTTATCTCATCAATCTTATGAGTTCTTTATTACTACAGAAAGGATATAAATCTTGAACTTAGACGCTCTCAAAGAAATTAATAAAAACAACCCTGAAATATTAGAGCAATCAGCTAGAGATAATAAAGCAGATGCTTCAACAGTTCTAGGAATAGCATTATTTGCAGCAGAAAATGGTTATGAACAATTATCTTCGCCTCAAAAATATCATTTTGATAATTGCATTAGACCACTTATCGAAGATGTACAATGTTCTGGCTATACTCATGAGTGTGAAGAAATGGCAAGAAATTGTGATGCTATCTTAGATGATGAAGACCTTGTTGAATATTACCAACATGAAGGTAAGTATTGTGAAAGTTGTGAGGCTCAAGCGTCAGCGGATGCCCATTCTAAAGAATCATTCTTTAAAGACTAATTCTTAATAACTGATGTTACGCACCCACCATGAAAAATCAATGAGTTATAAAAACTCCAATTCGCTACAGCTATTGATTCTTCTACAGGCCTGCGTAACATCAGTTAATAATTGGGGTCAACGCTGTAAGCCCTGGTCGGGTTAGCGTAACCCGACCTACCCGGCTTGTTTCAAAGTTATCAATCGTAATACTAAATTTCTATTAACCTAGACGAGGAAACCGAACATGAGAATAAAATTCTTGATTGCAGTCATTGTAATGTTGATGGTCACGGGTTGTACCGGAACCCAAGTTAAATTAAGCCCCGAACCCGTAACGCAAACTTTTAATCAACCTTATACTTCAGTTGGTGTTAGAGATGTTCCAGCAGTAAAAACATTACCTATAATGGGTAACTTAACAGAAGCATTTAGCAATGAGATACGGACTTCTGGATTTTCAAAAGAAGTGTATTACCCATTTAGACCTGATGATAAAGTTGATATGGTATTAGACTCTCAATTCAACGTAGAACAGGATATACATTCTGGATCAATGTTTGCCAAGGCTTTTTTTACTGGTTTTACCTTATTTCTACTTGAACCTGTTTTCTGGTATGACATTGATTACAAACTAGCAGGAAATATCAATGTTCTGAAAGATGGAAAGCTAGTAAAACAGGCAACCGCTACAACAGATGCCACTATTAGTGTCAAATGGTTATCTTTAGGTGAACTTCCAGCTTTAGAGGCTGAAGCCTTAGTAAAAGCTAAGAAGTCTCTATTTCAGCAACTAATGAACGCTATAGGGAAATAATCTAGGTCAGAAAATAAATGGGGGCGGCAGACTCGACATAATTTGATGCAGTCCAATAAATCGAGTTTTCCCCCATTTTATTTTTATAGTTTTGAGTGATTTATGCGGGATTGAAATGAACGATAGCGACAAGGTAACGGGTCAGATGGTTGATTATAAAGACCATAACGACAATGCACCGCCTAGTTACTCGGCGCCTAGCCCACTATTCAAAAGCGTCCTGCGCTTTCATGCCAATCCAAACTGCGGTCGCTGTAGGGGTACGGGGTATATTGGAAAGTTTAAGCATATTGCAGGTGGTAGATGTTTTCAGTGCATTCCAGACGATCGCTGGGATAGTTTGCTAGGTGACCTAATAGCAACTGGCACCAACGAAAAAACGGGAGAGGCTGTATGTGAAGTCAGGTGTGTGTCATCGAGCGTATATTCATCAACTGGATATATTGTCACAAGGATTGGGATCCCTCCGATAGAAAACATCTCGATATTTTCAACAATCGATGAGGCTTATAGCTACGCTAGTAAAATGTATGGAGCCTAACAATCTAACGCTGTAACGCTGTAAGGCGGATTCGCGCTAGCAATCCGCCATGAACGGAGCCTTGAACTTGCTCCCTCTGCTCGGATTTTTCAAGCAGTTATGGGTACGATTATTTTTGATGTTGCGCGATAATTGGCGGATTGCTGGCGCGAATCCGCCCTACGGAACTTTTTTGATTTGAAAACCTAAATACAAAACGATTCGGATTAAAAATGTACGCAACTCGTAAGATGAGTAGAACGTAGTGAAACCCATCATGGCAATATTTACCAATCCAACGGCCTAAATAACTAAAGGAAATCATCATGCAAGTATTAATCAATGTTCCCGATAACTTACCGCAAGTTATTATTCAAAAACATATTAAACAACTGGAACAAAACTTGGTAAAAGAAGCTCGAAAAATAGCTAAAAAACCGTCTAAATGGGCGTTACTAGCCGAAAAAGTTGACAATAATCCAGTGCATTTAGAAGGCTATTCAGAGCAGTTAAAAAAAGATATGCAGGAATTTAGAGAAAACGCTAAGTTTTAAATATGAACTACTTACTTGACTCTAATACTATCTCGGATTTTTACGATAAAGACTCAGCTAACTATCCTAAAATTTTAAATAAAATCGCCCATTTAAAAAATACCGATAAAGTTGCCATTTCTATTTTAACGCTTTATGAATTAGAGTACGGTTTAGCCAATGCGCCTGAATATAAAAAATCTATTATTGAACAAAAAATTATAGAAGCTCAAATAGATTTTGCTGTTTTCCCACTTTCAAAGAAAGGAGCAAAACTATTTGGTAGTTTCAAAACAGCAATCAGAGAAAGCAATCCGCCATGAACGGAGCCTTGAACTTGCTCCCTCTGCTCGGATTTTTCAAGCAGTTATGGGTACGATTATTTTTGATGTTGCGCGATAATGGGCGGATTGCTCGGCAACTGCTCCTGCGTTGCTCTACCTCCTGCATCCATGCAGTCGTAGCGCGAATACGCCCTACAGAACTGAATTTTTAATTTTTAAGGAAACGTCACACAAACCACAACAAGGATTAAAAAATGTACGCTGAAAAACTAAAACAATTTGAGAACGTCGAAAACTTAGGCGGTAAGGCGTGGGAACACGCAATTGCTTGTGACGTGATAGCAAAAACAGCTATTAAAGATTGTTCAATGCACTGTTTTCATTATCAACAAATGTTTGAATTATTGTTTAAGCACTTGCTTGAAACTAAAACCGAATTCGGCGCGTATCCACACACTCACAAACTCAATAAGTTATTGGCGCAATTTGTAAAAGAAACGAGTTTTAAGGTGGATTCATTACACTATGGCGATGCGCTAAATACCGTCACGGTTTGTGCTGAAGCGTATCGTTATAATTTCTTGATTGATTGTGAAACCTACCAGCATAGCGTTGAAATTCTAAATCCATTGCTTGATGCTTTGATGGAATGTGCCCCCGATTGACAGTTCCAAATTCACATAATAAATGCAACGCCCCTAAAAAAGGTTAAATGGGTAGCCAAAATAGGCACTGATCTGCCACGGTTATAGCTTATGGGTAAGGGCAAGCGCTGCGCCATGCAGGGCTTTTGCCAGAGTAGGGTGGGCGTGTATGGTGCGGGCAAGATCTTCGCTGCTGGCGGAAAACTCCATGGCCAGCACGGCTTCGGCAATCATTTCGGAGGCTTGTGTGCCGATGATATGAACGCCGAGTATGGCGTCGGTGTCTGCATGGGCGATGATTTTAACCAACCCTTCCGTTTTGCCCATGGTTTGAGCGCGAGCGGTGGCGGTTAACGGAAAAATGCCAATTTTGATGGATTCGCCCATGGCTCTTAAGGCTTGCTCGGTTTGACCGACCCAGGCAATTTCAGGTTCGGTGAAAATAATGTTGGGCAGCAGGCCATAGTTGATAGGGTTATGGAGACCGGCGATTTGTTCGGCGACAAACAGACCTTCTTCTATGCCTTTATGGGCAATCATCGGGCCTAGCAAGGTCAGGTCGCCTATGGCGTAAACGCCGGGCAGATTGGTGCGGCAGTTTTCATCGACATGGACATAGCCGTTTTCATCGAGCAGTAAATCGGCTTCATCGGCGGCGAGGTAAGCGGTGTTGGGTTTTCGACCGGATGCAACAATAAGTTTATCGACACGTAGGGCATGAGTGCCCTCACTATCCTGATATTCTACGGTGACCCTTCGGCTGCCCTGTTTGGTGGCTTTTTTTGCTGAAATGACCCGCGCACCCAGCCGTAGATCCAGTCCCTGTGCGGTGTAGATACGATAAGCCTCACGCGCAATTTGCTGATCGGTTATGTTTAAGAATGTTTCCTGTGCTTCCAGAAGAATAGTCTCGGCACCGAGCCTGCTCCAGATGCCTGCTAACTCAAGGCCGATAACGCCCGCGCCGATAATGGCCAATCTTTTAGGCACTGCGTCGAGATTTAAGGCCTTTGTGGAATCGATAATAAATTCATTGTCAATCGGTGCGCAGGGTAAATCGATTGGGGAGGAACCGGTGGCCAGGACAATATAATTAGCTTCGATTATTGATGTGGCAGATCGGTCGGTCGGCCTAATTTCCACCTGCCGCTCATTAAGCAGCTTGGCCTCTGCCTGAATGCAGGTGATTTTGTGTTGGATGAACGCGGCGGCAATTTGTCGGCTAAGCGTGTCGATAATGTCATCTTTGCGCCGCATCATCTGCGCAATATCCAGGAAAACAGCGGCTGTGTGGATGCCGTGTTCTTTTAGCTGGTGGCTGAGCGAATGATAGATTTTCGCCGATTCCAGCAAGGCCAAAGACGCGACGCAACCGGCGTTGAGATAAGTGCCGCCCAAACTGCCCAGGCCTTTCTCATCTCGCCAGTTATCGATACAGGCGGTTTTTAAACCCAGCTCGGCGCAGCGGATCGCGCTGGAATAACCCGCAGGCCCCGCGCCGATGACGATCACATCGAACGATTGCATTGATTTTTTTGCCATAGACTTTATATGTTAAGCAAGAGGTGGGCTGGCGCTTCTAGGCATTCTTTGATGGTGACTAAAAACTGCACGGCTTCGCGGCCATCAACCAATCGATGATCATACGACAAAGCCAGATACATGATCGGCCTGATAATAATCTGTCCGTTTTCTACGACTGGGCGCTCCTTGATCGCATGCATGCCAAGAATAGCGCACTGCGGCGGATTGAGTATCGGCGTGGACAGCATGGAGCCGAAAATGCCGCCGTTGGTGATGGTGAAAGTGCCGCCTTTCAAATCGTCGTAAGTCAAAGTGCCTGCACGGGTCTTGGCGCCGAAATCGACGATGCTTTGTTCGATGCCGGCAAAGTCAAGCTGATCCGCATCACGCAATACCGGCACAATCAGACCGCGTTCGGTGCTGACGGCTATGCCGATGTCGTAGTAACCGTGATAAATAATATCGTTGTCGTCAATGGACGCGTTGATGGCCGGGAAGCGCTTCAATGCCTCGATGGAAGCCTTGACGAAGAACGACATAAAGCCCAATTTGACATGGTGTTTTTGTTCAAACCGTTCTTTGTACTGATTGCGAAGGTCAATCACGTTTTGCATGTTGACCTCATTGAATGTGGTCAGCATTGCCGCATTTTGCTGCGCCTGCAACAGGCGTTCGGCCACTTTGGCTCTTAGCCGCGTCATCGGCACACGCTGTTCAGGCCGTAGGTTTGAACTGGGCATAATTGCAGATTTGGCTTCGGTTTTAGTAGGAGGGGCTTTAGCCCCGATTGAAGCTTCAATCGGGGCTAAAGCCCCTCCTACTATGAGTTGGGCTTCTTGCAGGGTTTTTTTATGCAGATGATCCAATACATCGATTTTAGTCAGGCGACCATCTTTTCCTGAGCCTTTGATGACGGCAGGATCCAGCGCATTTTCGGCGATCAATCGGCGTACTGAAGGGCTTAGCGGTATGTCCGACTCCTCATCGTGCTCGGGTTCAGCGCTAAGCATTGCTGTTTCTACGGCTTGAGGCTCCAGCAAGGCCAGTACCTCGCCGCCGACCACAATCGCACCGTTTTCATGGAATATTTTGCCCAGGATGCCTGATTCCGGCGCAGGAACTTCCAGCACCACTTTGTCCGTTTCAAGGTCAACGAGATTTTCGTTTTTGATCACGGTGTCGCCGGACTGCTTATGCCAGGTGATCAGCGTTGCATCGGAAACGGATTCGGGTAGGTGGGGAACTAGGATTTCAATGCTCATGTTATTTTCCTGAAAGTGTGCCGTAAAGAGCCGAGTGAACGACGGCTTTTTGTTGTTCGATATGGACGCGGAAATTGCCGACAGCAGGCGCTGCCGATGCCTCGCGACCGGCATAAGTCATGCTGATTTTGGGGTCGATGTTGTCGCTAAAGTGATGCTTGGATTGATACCAAGCGCCTTGATTCTGGGGTTCTTCCTGGCACCAGATGAACTCTTTGAGTTGCGGGTATTTGCCGACTTCCGCTCTAAATAATTCATCGGGGAACGGGTAGAGTTGTTCGATGCGGGCAATGGCGACATGCTTAAGGTCATCCAGACGGCGCGTTTCCAGCAGGTCGTAATAGACTTTGCCGGAACACATGACCAGACGGGTGACTTTTTTGGGGTTCAGCTCGTCCTGTTCGCCAATTATGGGCAAAAATTGGCCGTCGATTAAATCTTCCAGTGTGGATACCGCAAGCTTGTGTCGCAGCAAACTCTTGGGACTCATGACGATCAATGGTTTGCGATAGGGTCGCAGCATCTGGCGGCGCAGCAGATGAAATATTTGCGCGGGCGTGGTCGGGCTGCAAACCTGCATATTATGTTCGGCGCACAGTTGCAGGTAACGTTCCAGGCGGGCGGAGGAATGTTCCGGGCCTTGGCCTTCGAAGCCGTGCGGCAGCAACATCACCAGATTGCACATGCGCCCCCATTTGGTTTCGCCGGAACTGATAAATTGATCGATAAGCACTTGCGCGCCATTGGCAAAATCGCCAAACTGGGCTTCCCAGATAACCAACGTATTCGGCATGGTCGTGCTGTAACCATACTCAAAACCCAACACGCCCGCTTCGGAAAGCAGGGAATCAAAAATCTGCGCATTGCCCTGATCTTTTTCCAGATGTTTTATCGGGGTGTAGGTTTTGTTATTAAGCTGGTTATGCAGCACCGCATGTCTATGCACGAAGGTGCCGCGACCGACATCCTGCCCAATTAAACGAATAGAGTGTTTTTCCGTCAGTAGTGTTGCATAAGCCATGTTTTCGGCAAAGCCCCAGTCCAGCGGCATGGCTCCTGCCGCCATTTTGCGCCGGTTGTCCATGACTTTGCCGACTCTGGGGTGCAATTCGAAACCGGTCGGCAGCCGCTGCATCCTGTCGCTACAAAAGCGCAACCGGTCCATAGAAACGGTGGTGGTGCAGGCCGACTTCCAGTCAGAACCCAGGAATTTATTCCATTGGTTGGTGTACGGATAAGGGCCATCGGCCAGGACAGGCCGGGACACCACTTCACCGGCTTCGAGCAGTTTTTGGTAGTTTTGCTCCAATTCGCTCGCTTGTGCATCAGTAACCAGTCCGGCTTTAATCAACTTTTCCGCATACAGCTTCCGAGTGGTCTTTAGTTTGCGGATTTTCTTATACATCAACGGCTGAGTGGTTGATGGCTCATCCGCTTCGTTATGCCCAAGACGGCGATAGCAAATAAGGTCGATGACCACGTCCTTATTAAAGGCCATCCGGTAATCCATCGCCAGTTGGGTGGCGAATATAACCGCATCGGGATCGTCACCGTTGACATGAAAAACCGGTGCCTGAATCATGCTGGCCACATCGGTGCAGTAAAGCGTGGAACGAGCATCCTTCGGGTTGCTGGTGGTAAAGCCAATTTGGTTGTTGATGACGATATGTACGGTTCCGCCAGTCGAAAAAGCACGGGTTTGCGACATGTTCAAGGTTTCCATGATGATGCCTTGCCCGGAAAAGGCCGCATCGCCGTGAATCAATATCGGGATTACTGTGTTTTTGCCGTTTTCCCCGGCTCTGTCCTGACGAGCCCTAACCGAACCTTCGACGACCGGGTTGATAATCTCCAGATGCGACGGGTTGAAGGCTAACGTTAAATGAACCGGGCCGCCGGGAGTGCTGATGTCGGAGGAAAAGCCCATGTGATATTTGACATCGCCGGTGCCGACGCCCGGAGACAGCGGCGATGTCCCGGCAAATTCATTAAACAGGTTGGCCGGGCTTTTGCCCAGAATGTTGACCAGCACATTCAACCGACCTCGATGGGCCATGCCGATGACAATTTCATTAACGCCTTTTGCGCCTAGTCCTTGAATCAATTCGTCCAGAATCGGAATCAGTGATTCACCACCTTCCAGGGAAAAACGTTTTTGCCCGACAAAGCGGTTGTGCAAATGACTTTCTATGCCTTCAGCGGCCGTCAGCAGTTTTAGTACCCACAGTTTTTTGGCAGGTTCCAGTTCCAAATTGGTTTTGGAGCTTTCCAGGCGGTTGATGATCCAGCGCCGGATATGGGTGTCGGCGATGTGCATATATTCGGAGCCGATACTGCCACAATAAATGTCATTCAGATTGGCGATAATGTCGCGTAAAGGCAGTCGGTCTATACCATAAAGTGCGCCGGTGTCGAACAGGGTGTCCATATCCGGCTCGGAAAGACCGTAATAAGTAGGATCCATGTCGGGAGGTGGCGGCAAGGTAAGCCCCAGCGGATTGTTGTTGGCAATTTGATGTCCGCGAACCCGGTAATGATTGATCAACCGGGCAACCGCCGATTGTTTTTTGACGCTTTCTTCGGTGAAGCCTTGCAGTTTCGCCAGTCTGCCTTGAGATTTAAGCGCCAGTTGCGCAAAGCGTTCTACGATGGGGCTGTGGGGTGTCTCAAAACCAGCGGCGTGGTGAATCTCGCTGAAGTGTTTTTGCCAGCTCGACTCCACCGATTCAGGGTCTTCAAGGAATCGTTCATATAGATTTTCAATAAAGCTGGCGTTGCTGCCATAGAGGGAAGAAGAATCTTGAAAAAGTTTAAGCAGCTTACTCATTATGAATGTCCAATTTATTCTGTAAGGATTTTGTCTTTGGCTGAATTCTTAAGTAGTATATTACCAAGATTTAAGGCGTTCGCTGATTAAAATATGCGGCGTTTAGCCAGAAAAGGCAACCGAGATGTTTTCACCTAAACTTAAGGGGCGGTAGGATTTTATGACAGACAAAACAAATATTGTAATTAAAGTTAAATATCCGGTATCTGGAAAAGTGGCGGAAAAATTAGCACCCAAGATGGTGACGGAATGGAATGTTAGAAGGATTTTGGTTGCCGCTGGCGTCTTGGTTCTGATTTTAGCAGTGCTGTTTTATGTCATTAATAACGATGTGCAAGACCCCGATCCAGATATAGTTTCAGCTGTAGATAAACAGGCAGCGCCACAGGGTGAGGTTAAGGAAGCCGAGAATATATCCACTCAGGAAGGTGATAACGTTAGCCCCTCAGTTAAGTCGATAAAAAAGCCTAATAAAATAAATACGCAAACTGCTGCTGGTAAGGAAGTTATAAAAAAACAAGCCAATAAAGAACAGGCGTATTTAGAAGTTAACCATAATGTCTCCAGAGCCTCGTTAACTTACAAGATTGATAATAAAGAACCGGTAGGCGAGGTGGTAAGGACTATAGGCATTAACCGCAAAAAACCGGTATGGGTTTATTATTTTACTGAATTAAAGGCAATGAAAGACAAGCGCGTTTATCATGAGTGGCTTAAAAACGGCGTGATGGTTTCTAGGCAGGCGTTGGTTATATCGGGCGATAGTTGGCGCACATCAAGCCGCAAGTTATTGTCCGGCTCTGATAAAGGTAACTGGGCGGTAAGACTGGTTGATGAAAAAGGTCGGCTATTAAATGAAAAAAAATTTAAGGTTGAATGACTTTTAAATCGATATGTTTATTGCTAGATATTCACAATTAGATTGATGATATAATTCACAAATGTTTTTTTATTGTAAGGAGTTAAGAATGACCGAATATCAAAATCTTTCTGAACATGAGCTGCAAGTTATTATTGAGAATGTAGAAAAAGCCTTAAAAAATAAACAGGCTAATAAACGTAAAGAAGTTATAGCGCAGATTAAAGAGTTGGCTGCCTCTATTGATGTTGTTGTGGAAATTCACGAGTCTGAGAAGAGGTCTGTCCGCAAGGGTGCGAAAGTTGCCATTAAATATCGTCATCCTGATGATCATAACAAAGCATGGACAGGTCGCGGGATGATACCAAAATGGATGCAAGAGCTGCTGAATGCCGGGCATCAGCGCTCTGAGTTTGAAATCTAAGTCAGTAGTATGCCCTAAAAACGCTGAGCTCCGGCTTGGTGTTTCCCTCTCTGCTCAACTGTTTTACTTCCCCCGCCCCGCAAAAGCTTGTTAATGATTGACTCCCTGAAGCTTTGGTGAACTTTGTAGGAGTGAATTCACTCGTCCCTACAATCTATCTCTAAAAACACTTCTTTAAAAATACGGAAAATAGCGGTTATATGATATAGTCAGCTTAAATAAGAATGATTGCTAATAACTTTTAAGTAGTCGATTCTTTACGCGCTTTATTTCAATGGTTAATTTATGACAATAAGCTTAAAAAACCTGGCTGTGGGTGATTCTGGAAGAATAGTCGGCTTTGAACAATCGGGTAAGGCTTATCGCAAGCGCTTGTTGGCTATGGGCTTGACGCCGGGAACCGAGTTTAGCGTCACCCGTTTTGCGCCGATGGGCGACCCTGTTGAAATCAAGTTGCGTGGATTTTCATTAACCCTGCGTAAGGATGAAGCGGGCATATTGTTGATAGAGAGGCTCTGATGAAAACTGATTTTACGGTTGGTGTTGTCGGTAATCCGAATTGCGGCAAAACCACACTTTTTAATGCACTTACCGGGGCTAGACAGCATGTCGGCAATTGGCCTGGCGTTACGGTTGAGAAAAAAACCGGCGAATACAGATTTGAACATAAGCTTATCGAACTGGTCGATTTACCCGGCACCTATTCTTTAGAGTCTGCCGACGATCAGGTTTCTTTGGATGAAAAAGTCGCTCGCGACTATGTTGCCTCCAGACAGGCCGATTTAATCATTAATATTATCGATGCCTCCAATTTGGAGCGAAACCTGTATTTGACCTCGCAACTGATCGAGATGCGGGTGCCGATGATATTAGCGCTCAACATGATGGATGCCGTCAAACAGCGCGGTATTAAAATCGATGTCGATTATCTGGAACGGTTTTTAGGCTGCCCGGTTATTCCGATTACCGCCTCGACCAAAAACGGTATCGAGCAATTAAAAGTGGCAATTAATAGTGCCGCCATCGTCAAGCCGATCCCTACGATAACAATCAGCTATATCCGTGCGCTAGAGCAAGCTATCGACGACCTTTCACCCTTGTTGATTGAGATCGCCCGGCAGCACCCATGCGACTTGCGCTGGTTGGCCGTTCGTTTGCTGGAAGACGATACCCTGGCTAAGCAGATTGCCGGAACAATATTGTTGCCGACAGTTGCCGAATTACAACGCCGGGTAGAAGCGGAAACGGATGATGAGATAGACATTCTCGCCGCCGATGCCCGCTACGGATTCGTTAATGAATTGACCGGTGGCGCAGTTTGCAAGCTAAACGAAGTGAGCCGCCACAGTACCGAAAAAATCGACAGTATCGTCTTGAACCGCTTTTTGGGCATCCCTATTTTCCTGTTGGTCATGTATACGATGTTCATGTTTACCATCAATATCGGCAGCGCTTTCGTCGATTTTTTCGATCAATTTATAGGCGCTTTATTGGTCGACGGCTTGAGTCTCGCGCTTGCCGACCTTAATTGGCCGCAATGGCTGATTGTATTAGTCACCAACGGTGTGGGCGGCGGGATTCAGGTGGTCGCGACCTTTATCCCGATTGTCGGCTTTTTGTTCATGTTCCTGTCGGCGCTGGAAGACTCCGGTTATATGTCTAGGGCGGCGTTCGTCATGGATCGGTTCATGCGCATGATCGGCTTGCCCGGTAAATCCTTCGTGCCGATGATTGTCGGTTTCGGCTGTAATGTGCCTGCGATTATGGCGACTCGGACGCTGGATAACCAGCGCGACAGGATCTTGACCAACCTGATGAACCCGTTCATGTCCTGCGGCGCCAGATTGCCGGTTTACGCCTTGTTTGCGGCGGCTTTCTTCCCCGTCGGCGGCCAGAATCTGGTGTTCGGCTTGTATTTGCTGGGTATCGCGGTGGCGGTGCTGACCGGTTTAATCTTGCGCCATACTCTGTTTAAAGGTGAGTCCACGCCTTATATCATGGAATTTCCCGCCTACCACATGCCGACACTGCGCGGCGTTTTTATCAGAACCTGGGATCGGCTCAAGTCGTTTTTGTTAAATGCGGGCAAAGTCATCGTGCCGATGGTGCTGGTGTTGAATTTTCTCAACGCACTGGGCACAGACGGCAGCTTCGGCCAGGAAAACAGCAATAAATCGGTATTAAGCGAGATCGGCCGTAGCCTGACCCCGGCGTTTAAACCGATGGGCATAGACAAAGACAATTGGCCCGCAACCGTTGGTATTTTTACTGGTGTTCTCGCTAAAGAAGCAGTGGTCGGAACGCTAGATGCCTTATACAGCCAGATGGCAGCGACCGACTCCAGCGTCGCCGATAAAGCGCCGTTCAATCTTCAACACGCTTTGATCAGCGCCTGTTTGACCGTACCTAAAAACCTGCAAGCGGTTGCAGATAACCTGTTAGATCCGTTGGGATTGAATATCGGTAGCGTCGAAGATACGGCTGCTGCAGCCAGCGAACAAAAAGTCAATGCCGGTACCTTTGCGGCGATGCAGCAAAGCTTCGACGGCAAAGCCGGAGCCTTCGCTTATTTACTGTTTATTTTACTGTATGCGCCGTGTGTCGCAGCAACCGCTGCAATTTATCGGGAAACTAACCGGAATTGGACTTTATTCGTGGTGTTCTGGACTACCGGCATTGCGTACATGACCGCCACTATTTTTTATCAGGCGATGACCTATAGTCGTCACCCTGACTATTCATTAGCCTGGATAACCGGATTGATCAGTGCATTTTTATCTGTGTTGTTCGGATTGTGGCTGCTCGGTAGAAACGCTGATGCAGCAGACCTAAAACATCGTAGGGAGTTTTTAAGTGATTCTATCTGATTTGAGAGGCTATTTGAAAGAGCAGCGCCGGGTTGCGCTGGCGGACTTGATCATCCATTTCAATATGGATGCCAATGCCATGCGAGGCATGCTGGACAAGTGGATCAGTAAAGGCAAGGTGCATAAAATGCCTCTAAAGGCTTCGTGCGGTACCGGTTGCTTCAAGTGCGATACTACTTTGACAGAGTTTTATGAATGGGTTGATTAGTAAATTTTGCCAGTCACGTTTATTTTAGGATGTGCTAAATTTTTCTACGTAGATGAATTTAAATTAATTACTCCCATCTGAGCGAGAAAACGTATAGTTTAAAAATCACCAACGCATTGCTATTTATTGACTTTGTCGATAATTCAGGCTTCTGAGATTGAACTTTTTTTGAGTAAGATGGGAGTAGACAAACTTTTGACGCAATGTTTTGCGTCTATTAGGATGTCTAATATGAGTTAGGCACTACAAACGAACCTCCACTTTATCGGAAAGAAAAATCTACATGGAATTAAACAACAAACTGATGTCCCGAACTTTAGATGTTTTCACCAATGAATTCGGCAGTCCTTCGCGAAAAACCGTAAAAGTAATAGCTTGGAACATCCGCTCCAATTTCGGGTTTGTGCTTCAGATCGACCAACCGAATCGAGAACAAGGCGCATACGCCCCCTGAGTCACAATA
>JBCKWP010000040.1:0-14064 GCA_038922455.1 Methylobacter sp.
CATCTTGATTGTTGGAATACACCACATGGATCTTGGCATCCGCGTACTTTTCATACTTTGGTTCTTTCACCAGTGCGTTGAAGTGTTTCGTCACCGCGCCCTGGTAGGCAATGGCTGCTTTGATGGAATGCACGGCCAGCATGGCCTTGCCGGTACCGCGTATCTGGCGATATACATCCTTCACCAATAAGTCGGCCACATACTTGGCAATGGCATCGATCCGATCACGGTTTTCATAGATCTGCTTTTTCTGCGCATCCTTGTATTCTTTCTCGGTGAATCCTTCAAGCGGATTGGTGGGTAGATCAAACAGCATTTTCGATGCGACCGGAACGATATTTTTCAGCGGATTAAGGATAAAGCCATCCTCAATCGCCTCCTTCATCGTGTAACTGTCAAAAGGCCGCCAGAGTTTCTCGCTCTCAGCGTAACCACTGAATTCGCCAAAACGTGCCAAGGTATGGTCGTCGGGTGTGGCGGTAAAACCTATTATCAAATTCTTCTTAGGCGTTTGACCGGCATAGACGGCACCATCAAATGGACTTTGCAGCTCATCAAAAATGCTCACCATATCTTCATGCTGCTCACCGCTATTAGAACGGTGAATCTCGTCGATCAAGAACACAATCCGCATTTTGGAAAGCTTCTCCAGCACCTCCGTATCCAGCATCTCGCGAACCGATCCGAACTTCTGCAAATTCACGATCACCAAGCGCGTATCCGAGTCCAGCGCCTCTTGAAAGGTCTTCTTGTTTTTCGCCTCAATCACCATGCGTTTATCAATATTCATATTGAGCATGAGCGAGTCAATTTGACTGCGTAGTTGCAGGCGATCCACAACAATCATGATCTTGTCGTAGACGTACTGCGGCTTACCGCTGGCGTCCGGGCGGCGCAAGTCTTTTAGCTGCAAGGCAGCCCAGCCGATAATATTGGATTTGCCGAACCCGGCGGCGTATTGCATCAGCAGGGAATACACGTTCTTGTTGTTAGAGTAAGCCTTGCGCTTTTCCAGCAGCTCTTTCTTCTTGGCTTCCCCTACACCTGCCAACTGCTTTTCCAGCAATTTCTCAAAGTAGTCCGGATCTTGCTCATGCGCCAAAAATTCATCAATTTTGGACATGATCTTATCGACGCCAAATTTCTGCTTGGGGCGCGGCGAGATCAAATGACCAGCCTGGTCTTTAACCTCCTTCACTCCTTTGCTGACATACACTTCACGCTCAATAAAGTTGTAATAAAGAATCTCTTTTTCGACCATCAACTTGCCATACAAGGCCGCAAACAATTCCTTGAGCTTGTCTTTCTTGTCGGCATCGGGAGCTAGCAACGGGTACAACTTGAAAACGCCCTGCGCTTTCTTTTCAATCTCTTCGCGGTCAAATTTTCCTTCGCGGCAAGTCGCCAATATCTCATCAAAATAATCGGCAATCGTGCGAATGACATAGGTCTCGCCAATATCGGTGGTGGTGATGTGGATGGCGTTCTCAAAGATTTTTAAAAAATCCTTGCGCACATTTTGCTTTTCTTTATCGCTCAGCATCACGTTGCTATCGACGTGCAGGTGATACACCTTCACCGCTTCGAAATAATCTTTCAGCACCTTGCCGCGCCCGTTTTTGCTGGCGCTCTGGCTGGTGTAGTTACTCTTCAATTCGCTGTAACCAAGATAAATGCCGTTCACAAACAGCACAATGTCCGGGCGGAAGGAATAAATCTGCGTGCCTTGATAGTTGAATTTGTACGGCAGCTCTTGCACCACCGAGAAAATATTTTCATCGAACAAGGCATTGCCGTGGATCACACTATCGCTGGTGTAAAACAAATGCAGCTTGATGCCCTGCAAGGTAATGGACTTATTGGCATTAACAAACAAGGCCATATTGCGGCTGCTGGCGATGCGCTCTTGTATCAGCGCCATCAGCTCACTCAGTAAGGCTTTTTTGTCGCCCTTGTACTTTTTCAGCAGCACCTCGTAAGGCTTTTGGTTCAGCGAACTATCGGCAATAAACGTCTGCAAGTCCTCTTCAATAATCAGCGCCTGGGTAACGGTGTTAGCCTTGACTTCCTTGTAGCCCAAACCATCTCGAAAAAACGGGATTAGGAATTTGTCTTGCAGGTGAAGTTCGTTCATAGTTTATTTTTTCTGCGTTGCGACATAACGCTGCAATGGGCTGGATGGCTTGTCGGGAATGGTCTGCGTCAACATGCCGGTTTCAAGTAGCGGTTGTAAAATATTTTCTTTAAAGTTACGCCGATGCTTCAACCCCAAAAACACTTGAATTTCCTCTCTACTTCGCGGTACTTTGCAAAATTGAATGGCGCGTTCTAACCTGTTAGCTTGGTCGGTAGCTTGGTCGGTAGCTTGGTCGGTGCTTGCGCGGTACTTGCGCGGTACTTGCGCGTTGGCTTGGTCAGTAGCGGCGGCTTGCTCAAAGTCCTCGGCAAAAGGCAAAACCAACCTGACAAAGTTGGGCGTAAAACGGTAAACAGAGCTCGGATAATGCTCCAAAATACGTGGCACACCTGAGCCCATTTGCTCAACCATATCCAAATCTTTAAAAACCCGCATCAACTCCTTGTTTTGCGGCACAGAATAGCCCATGAAAAACTCGGCTTCATCGAATCCCGCAGGCAAACCACCGGCAGAAGTAATTTCCAGACGGTCAGCAAACAGCTCAAACTTGGGTGGCACTTCATTGCTGTAATTATTATGGATGATGGCGTTAATCACCGCCTCGCGCAGTGCCACAGGATTCAATAGCTTACGTTCCTCACGCTTTACTGGCGTAATACGAGCAAAAGTTTTGTTCTCTACTTTAAGCTTTTCCAATACGGCTTTAGTCGCTTTTACCAGCGAACAATAACCATATTCCTCATTTTCAATTAACTGCACCCGATCCAAACCCGCATATTTGGCCACTTTGATAGAACAGCCATTCACATCAGAAAGTAAATAAGCCGCGTAATTATAGGCATCGTCTTGGGTGAGCAATTCCAGATTGCGCGCAAAATGCTGATTTAATGTTAGCGGCGTTTCACTGTAATAGATCTTGAGTTGTTCAAAGGTCAACGCTTGATTACGCGACTTGATCGACCCAATGGAATTGCGGATTCTGCTGGCGAACAAATCCTCGATCATACGCGGCGGCATCGGCTCGGAAGCGCTGCCTATACGCACAAAACAACCCTTGCTCGACATGCCCAGCCGTGCCAAGTAATACGGCTTTTCCGAACCGCTCGCCACTGTAATTTTGATAATCACCTGTGCGCCGTGGGTTTCGGTGACGACATCAAACAGCCCCATCGTTGACGGACTGATGTTGTGCTTGATGCGGTCTTTTATTTTCAGCTGTACGCCGTCCACATCGGCCAGACCCACAATACTATGGGTGACATCATCAATACCGATATAAATAACGCCGCCATCGCGATAATTGAGAAAAGCCACCACTGTTTTTTCCAGCGAGTCGGTCAGCTCGCGCTTGAACTCGATACGATTGGATTCGTGGCTAGGTGGCATCATGGCACTACCTTTATTTTTCCCGTCACCACATCGTTGATTAGCGATTTGCGCAGATTTTTAAGAGCGTCGATTTTGGTGTTGATGGCGGCGATGATGCTGTCTATCTGGGCGGTTTTTTCGTCAAGGTAATCCGCAATCTTTTTTTGCTCTTCATATGAAGGATAAGCAAATTCGATTGCTTTCATTACCGAATATCGGGTAGTCCATAGGTCGTCAACAATGCCACGTCCAACGCGGTAAAACTCCTCAATAAAGCTATAGTTTCTGAATAGATGGTGTAAATATTTTCCAAAAAATGCGCGTTTAGGCGCGAGAACAATGCTAATCACCGAAACAGATCCATCATAAATAGAGATACCTGAAGCTCCACGCCTATCAGAACGGCTATTGATAACGTAGTCACCTACAGCAACACGTTTACGATTTTCGTTATGATCCGTTTTAGCCACTGAATCCATTTGAGGCACAATGCCTGACATTGAGACTGAAAGTGGCGGGTATTCTGTATCATTTACTTTTTCACTACGTTCTTCAAAAGCAGTGCCAATACGTTGAATCCCCCAATGAGCAGGAATTTCCCCAACCCATTCAACTCCACTATTTTTCATTGGTACGGTTTTATCCAAGCCTCGCGTAACGGTTTCATTGATGAGCGATTGCTTGAGCTTGCCGTACTGCGTCGCCTTTTGGCCGAGCAGGTCAACTTCCCGGTCAATCTGTGCGGTTTTTTTGTCGAGGTAGGCAACTATTGCGCTTTGCTCTAAAACAGAAGGCAGGCCAACTGTTAAATTTGCAATGAAACTCGAACTAACACGCGGCATTTTTGCACCGACGGTAGAGCTATTTATTACATCAATATATAAATTTGACAACATCAAGTATTGCGCGAACTGTTCGTATAATCCTCGTTTTTTACGATATACAAAAATATCCCCGATAGCATTTCCACTAAATTTTGCGAGGTAAACTTTAGCTAAGTAGGGTCTTAATTTCCCAAACAAAATGTCATCTTCATGGAATTCAACACCATCACCTTCAAACTCACTATCCGTTTGAATGAATCGCCCAGACTGGCTTTCAATGTTTTCCAATGCAATCTTTGGCAACGATGTATTTGAACAACGATTAGATAAAAGACTGAAGCAGTCTTTGTGCCTTACGATTCGCCAATGTGCTGGTATCTCTCCTAGCCACTCAACCCCACTATCTTTATACGCAGCATATTTTTGCAGGCTATTCATCATCGTCATAACACCAGCCCAGCTTCCAACGCTTTAAGTTGGACATCCAGCGCAGCAATGCTGGCCACTATCTCGCTAACCGACTTTAACTTTTCAGGCTTGTAAAAAATCTTGTTGAAATTTAGTTCAACACCAACCACATTTTCCAGATAGGAAAATGGCTTGCTGATGTAACGTGCCATAAAGGCGCTGATAGCAGCTTGGTTGCTAGCCTCGTCTTTGTGAAAAGGAATAATTTCGTAGTCCTTTTGGTAATCGGCGCTAAGTTCTACGCTGATTTCAATACACTCTGGTAGCTTCTTAGTTGTCTTTTTATAGCTGGCCGTGACGATGATTTTGCCGCAGCCCAAGGCTTCTTTCTTGCCATTTTTTTCTTTAATCAGGGTTTCTTGATCTGCGGCGTAATAGTATGTGGCATCGGCAGTGCTGATAACCAAAGGCTGCTCTTTGTAATCAAGCTGGGAAACTTGCGGCTTGATGGCATCAGCGCAGTAGCTGTCTAGGCTGGCGGACGGTGGGGCGTATTTTGTGATGCTAAATTCGGTCAGCTCAAGATCGCCCTGCGAGATTTTAATCGGCGTTAACGCAACCGAGCTTGCGCGTTTCATCTCGCCGTACTTATCTTCCTTCACCGGCAAATGCGCTTCATAGCTTTGGCCCTGCTCATCGACATTAGTGAGCATGATCGCTTGCTTGTTGAAGTAGAAAAACTCTTTATCAAATACGCGGGCGTAATCGTTATCCTGGTAGGCGGTGAGGGTGGCAACGATTTCCAGGCGGCTGGTCTCGTCCACTTCTTTTCGCTTAGAGCCTTTGCTCTTCTTCAATGGCTTGAATTTTTGGCTGGCGTTAATCAGCATGATTTTATCTTTATGATGTGCCTGTTTGTTTTTGTTGAGTACCCATAGATAAGTGTAAATGCCGGTGTTGAAAAACTCATCGGTGGGCAACTGAATCACTGCTTCGACGATGTCGCTGTCCAACATCCATTTGCGGATGTTGCTCTCGGCGGAACCTGCATCCCCGCTGAACAGGGTGGAGCCGTTGTGTACCACGACGCCCATACCCACGCTGTCTAACTTTGAAATAAGGTGCTGCATGAACAGCAATTGCCCATCCGAAATGGAGGGCAAGTATTTGAAACGCCCGGTCTTGTCGTTGGTGATGTCTTTCTCATAGCCTTTCCAGCTCACGCCATAGGGCGGATTGGCAATGACCACATCAAATTCTTCGTTATCGAATTTGTCTTCTACCAGCGTGTTGCCGTGCTCGATCTTGGAATCAGGGCGGAAGCGGCTTTCGATCTTGGCCAGCGCGTAAAGCGCGTCATTCCAGTCCTGGCCGTAGGTCTGGGTGAGCCGTTTGAATTTTTGGTTAATCCTATCCTCAACCCCAAACAGCATATTGCCGCCTCCACAGGTGCAGTCGTAGATCTTGAGTAGCGTGTCAGATTCTTCGATTTTAGAGACGATTATTTCGGCAATCAGCGCGATCACGTCATCAGGGGTGTATTGCTCTCCGGCGGTTTCGGCAGAGATGTCCGCCCACTTGCGTTTGATGTGCTCTTCCAACGTGGCGATTTCGGAGTTGTTGAACGGCTTAAGGTCAATCTCCGCCCACAGCTTGGTGTAGCTAAACAATACCTTTTTTGCCTTGAGCTTGGTGATGACGCCTTTTATATCGAGGAATTTTTCACCCTCGGTGGCATCAACGCCTAACAGGTCTTTGGTCTCGCCATCAAAGCCTTTGAGGTAGGCATCGAAGTCGATCTCAAACGATTTATCGTTTTTGCAAATATCGGTGAGCGCCTGACTTTTTTCAAAAATGAAAATATTGTAGCCCTGGCCTTTGTCTTTGATCAGGTCGTAGAGATCATCTTTTTTGATCTGGTCAAACGCAGCCTCCCCAATCTCTTGCTTGAGCTCGTCAAACATGCGCACCAAGCGACTTTCAATCATCGCCAGGGCGAAGAACGGCATCATAAAGGAAGGCCATTCGGATTCTTTGATGCCGCAGCCTCGCAGCAAGTCGGCGGTTGCCCAAATTTTTGATTCGTATTGGAGTATGTTCATTCTATGAGTGATTGCAGTGTTTTCCATCAAGATATAAGCTGTGAGGCACAGCTTGACGCTGAATAGTTACCAAATTTAATGATTAAAATTAACGGAGATTGTTTACGGATAGGCAATTCAACCGCCCCAATCTAAAGTATCACACAGTGCTTCTTCGTGGTAAATACATTCTCCTGATTAGAACGATTCTTCAGCTAAACCAGATTATCTCAATCCATTACTTACCACTTGCGGCCCGCGTCCTGCTAAGTGGCTTCGCCAAGCTGAAGGATCTTTCTAATCAGAGATAATTGATTGGGGTGATAATTGATTGTAATTGATTGGGGTCAAATTGATTGGCAGGATAATTGGGTCAATTGGGGTCGGTCAATTGGGGTCAGATACAAATTAAATGCACTGCTACACACTAAAACACACAAGCGGGTTGCGATTTAACTCGCTTGGTTTGAACTGAAAAGCCGTAAGCGTTCACCTCCCCCTTTGAAAAAGGGGGATTGAGGGTGATTTATTTGAACAAATCTCCCCTAACCCCTCTTTTTCAAAGAGGGGGACTGAACGCTTACGAAAAGCCCGCCCTTTCTTGTTGATAAGGTACGGGTTTTTGTGTGTGTGGTTGTGTTAGACTGAAAGCGAAATAATTAACAGGAGAGATTCATGGTTGCGATAACATTTGACACACTGAAGTTTGCCAACAAACTGAAGGCAGCTGGAGCTGAATCTAAATTAGCAGAGGTGGAGGCTGAAGCGATTGCGGAGGCTTTTGTTAATTATCAAGCTCAGATTGAAAAGTATTGGCTTGAAAAACAAACGGCAACAAAATCTGATATTGCAGAGATTAAACTTGAGATTGAAAAGTTACGATCTGAAACCCAGAAATCAATTTCTGAAACGCAGAAATCAATTTCTGATGCTAAAAATGATATGTTGAAATGGACAGCAGGAATGTTACTTGCCCAGACGGGTTTGATTGTGACATTACTGAAAGTGTTGCATTTGAATTTGTGAAAAAAACAATGATAATTGGAGGCAGATACAAATTAAATACACTGCTACACACTAAAATACACAAGCGGGTTGCGGTTTAACTCGCTGGGTTTAAACTGAAAGCCCGCCCTTTTGAAAGAAGGGGCGGGCTTTTTTGTTGTGCTATGATTCGGCAACTTGAACAAGATTTTGGAGAGGAAAAATGTAAGGTTTGACTGCTTTCTTTCAATGTCAACTTCAATCACACAGCGGCTTGTCAGGGATGTTATTCCTACACTGAACAGTTACGCAAGGTGTTATCTCGGCAGAACCTAGCCAGGTAAATTTCTTAGGGCAAAGGCACGATACCGCTTTAAATCCTTTGGCGTATCCACATCCCATTGTTCGCTTAGTTCGTGATGGCGTAGCTTATGGTGATCTATGCGATTGCGGGTTAGATCCAGTACTCGTGCCGTTCCCCAAGGCATGTCATCAAAGAGTTCGGGATGGGGGCTGTTGAGTCCGATCAGCACATAGCCGCCGTCTTCTGCAGGGGCTAATACCACTTCATTGTCTCTGTTCAATGCAGTCAACGCTTCCTCCAGATCAGGCTCGGTTAATGATGGGCAATCGCAGCCCATTAACAAGGCGTGGGCGTAATCGACCAGCGCCGCGCAAAAAGCGTGGTGCATGCGTGCCCCTAAATCATCCCCTTGTTGTTGCCGGAGAACTAGCGGATAGCTTGCCGCCAATTCGGTAAAAAACGAATGACCCGTTGTCGGTGCGCACCACAATTGCACCGGGCATAAGTTGCTTAGTATCGCCCGTTGCAGTGTTTTGGTGCTGAGTTCGACATGCACCTCGGCGGCCTGCTCGGCGGTTAGTTCGGGGGTTAAACGGGTTTTAACTTGGCCGGGAACCGGGGCTTTGCAAAAAACCATCAGCACGGCATTGGGGTATTTATAAGTCATCGTTTGCGAAGCGCTTTAAAAGGCAACAGCACTAATTGCATAAAGCCTAATTCGTCTTGTTGGCGGAAAGATTTTAAACCGATAGCCATAATCGTTTGCGACTGTTTGGGTTCGGCAATATAGGTTTTGCACAACCGATCCCAGCAGGAAATCGAAAAACCGTAATTGCTGTCGGTTTCGGTCGGCACCGTCGAGTGATGGATGCGGTGCATGTCCGGGGTGATAATCAGCCAGCGCAGTTTTTTATCAATCGCGTCCGGGATGTTAATGTTGCTGTGATTAAAGGTTGCGGCACCGTTCAGGATAATCTCAAAAGCGATGACCGCCCACGGGTCGGCACCGATCGCAACAATGCACAGCACTTTGTACAGCATCGAAATCATGATTTCCAGTGGGTGAAAGCGCACGGCGGTGGTGGCGTCAAATTCCAGGTCGGTATGATGCACTTGGTGTAAACGCCACAGCAACGGCCATTTGTGCGAGAGGATATGCTGGCAGTAAATCGCAAAATCGAGAAACAGTAAGGTCAGGATAATCGACAGCCATTCAGGGACGGGCACTTGGTTTAGCAAACCGTAACTGTGAGTTTCGGCGGTTATGGCGCTCAGGTAGGCGATGCCGCCGAGAGATAAACGCATGATCGTCATGTTCAATGCGGCAAGCCCCAGATTAATCGGCCAGCGCTGTTTGCGGCTGAGGTGCTGGACTCTTTTGGGACTGATATATTCCCAGACTATCATGATGCAGAAAATGCCCAGTGCGGCGGATAAACGGATTATGGTTTCCATGATGTCCTGTTTGTTATTTGTTCAGCGTTATTTTAGATATGGCAGTCAGTGTGTTGTAGGAGCGGCTTCGCCTAAAAGCGCCTACTGTTGGTAGCCGCGATTAATCGCGGCTAAAGCCGCTCCTACCATTATAAAGTTGAGCCAATAACTGCGGGTCTGCACCAAAAAAGTAACGCAGGCGCAAGCTCCACATCAGCAGTATAGTCGTGTAAATGCCGTAACGCTCCCACCTCCGGCCTGAGCTGGTGACTTTGGCGTCAAGACAAACCGGCGGGCCGATTTTTTTTAGCGCCTTGCTCAAGGCGATGTCTTCCATCAAGGCGATTTCGGGATAACCTCCCGCCGCTGTAAATGCCTGCCGCGTAACAAAAATGACCTGATCGCCGGTAGCAATGCCGGTCAGCCGAGAACGCCGGTTCATCATCCAGGCGATGACTTTCAGCATGAAATGGTCGCCGCTTAAGCGAATGTCGAAACGTCCCCATTGCTGGTGGCCGAAGTGCTGTTCGATCAGTTGCAAAGCCTGTTCGGGCAGGTAGGTGTCGGCATGGAGGAAGATTAAAACATCCCCGGTTGCATGGCTTGCGCCGATGTTCATTTGCCGGGCGCGGCCTTTTGCCGAGCTGATGATTTTGTCGGCCAAATGAGCGTGGCTTGATACAGTGTTTCCGGCATCGACGATGATGATTTCGCAGCGGCTGCGCAAAGGCTGCAACGCGAGCAGATACGGTTCGATAGTTTTTTCTTCATTCAGAGTCGGGATGATGATCGAAAAACCCAGATGCTTATCGTTCCCACGCTCCGGCGTCACTGCCATTAAGTTAAGCTGGAGTGCAACGGCTTTAGCCGTTGCTGGAATAAAATCAAACCACTCAATCGTGGTTTGTAAAAACGGCTGAAGCCGTTTTACTCCAGACGCATCGCTTAACTTAATGGCAGTGACGCCGGAGCGTGGGAACAATGCGTGTTTCATAATCAGCCCGTCTTATGCTGCAACGCCGCCCTAACACAACGCAAAACCCCGTAGCTGTATTGCCCATCAAATAGCTCGTAAATCGGCTTCAGTGCGTTCCTCTGATCTTCGGGCAAGTTGATAATGGCTTCTTCTATCAGTCTGATTTCCGGCTCGGTCAACTCGACAACGTCGGCCAGCACCAACATCCCCTGCTCCAAAGACTGCGCCAGATGCCCGTAAATGGTAGTCTCTTGCAGCTCCCGTTGCTGGGCGATTTGCTTTACGCCGTAACCCAGACGGAATAAGGCTACCGATTCGGCCAGGGTGTCCGACAGACCGATCGACCCGCTATTCAGATCAATAAATTCACTGATCACCGCCAGAAACTCATCGGCATACAATTCCAGCTTACGTTCGCCTACACCCGACAGCAGACTCATTTGCTGACGGGTGGTCGGCTTGGCTTCCAGCATCGCCATCAAGGTGGCGTCATGAAAAATAACATAAGGCGGCACATCCTGGGCATCGGCAAGCATTTTGCGTTTGGCGCGCAAGGCATTCCACAGCAGGGTGTCGTCGGTTTTAGCAAATTGCCTGCTTTCCCGTTTACTGCCTTTAACTTTTTCGGCTTTCAAGTCCTTGCGCAACATCAGTTGCTGTTCGCCGCGCAAAATAGGCCGACAGGCTTCGGTCAGCTGCAACGCGCCGAAGCTATCGAAATTAACCGCGACCAGTCCCCGTGCGACCAGTTGCCGGAACACCGAATGCCATTGTTGTTCGTCAATATCGACACCGATACCAAACGTCGATAGCTTGTCGTGAGCGGCTTTGATAATCCGCTCGGTGGCCTTGCCGCGCAACACGTCGATCAAATAGCCAACGCCATAGCGCTGCTGGGTGCGATGGATGCAGGACAGCGCCTTTTGCGCGACTAGCGTCCCGTCCCATGTCTTGACCGGCTCCAGACAGGTGTCGCAATTGCCGCAAGGCTGCTCAAGCAGGTCGCCGAAATAGCCCAACAAGGCTTGCCGTCGGCAATGCACCTGTTCGCATAAGGCCAGCATGGCGTCCAGTTTGTGGAATTCGATGCGTTTATGCGCTTCGTCGGCGTTGGAGTCCTGGAGCATTTTCCGCAGCATGATCACATCCTGCAAACCGTAAGCCATCCAGGCGTTGGCGGGCAGTCCGTCACGCCCTCCCCGGCCAGTTTCCTGATAATAGGCTTCGATGCTTTTGGGCAAATCCAGATGCGCGACAAAGCGAACATTGGGCTTGTCGATGCCCATGCCGAACGCAATGGTCGCCACGATCACCACGCCCTCTTCCATTAAAAACTGATGCTGATGCTTGTAGCGTAAACCGGCATCCATCCCGGCATGGTAAGGCCATGCGTTGACACCTTTAGTCCTCAGCCATTCGGCGGTGGCTTCGACTTTTTTGCGCGACAGGCAATAGACAATCCCGGAATCACCGGCATGTTCGGCGCGGATAAAATCGATCAGCTGCTCGCGGGGATTTTGCTTGTGCACGATCCGGTAACGGATATTCGGACGGTCGAAACCGCTAAGATATAGTTTGGCTTGTTCCAAGCCTAAGCGTAACTTGATTTCTTCACGGGTTTTGTCGTCTGCGGTTGCAGTCAACGCGATACGCGGAATGTCGGGGAAACGCTCATGCAACAAGGACAGCTGGAGATAATCCACCCGAAAATCGTGTCCCCATTGGGAAACGCAATGCGCCTCATCAATAGCGAACAAGGCGATTTTTATGCGCTCGAACAGTGCGCCGGTACGCGCCGAAGTCAGCCGTTCCGGGGCTATGTACAGCAAATCTAGTTCGCCGTTAAGCAACTGCTGTTCGATTCTTCGGGATTCTTCCAGCGACAAAGTCGAGTTCAGGAATGCGGCTTTTACGCCCAATTGCAGCAAGGCGCTGACCTGATCCTGCATTAACGCGATCAACGGCGAAATCACGATACCTACGCCGGGCCGGATCAAGGCAGGAATCTGGTAGCACAGAGATTTCCCGCCACCCGTCGGCATCAACACCAAAGCATCTTGCCCGGCGATAAGCTGTTCAATGACTTCCTGTTGCTGGCCTCTAAATTTATCGTAGCCGAAAACGGCTTTGAGTATTTCAATGGGTTTGTTATTCATAATGCTTTTATTTGATCAGTCCGCATAAAGATAATGGCGGTAACTTGTTAGTCTTGGTACGCTGTGCGTACCGTTTTTCAATCATGTCAACAATCCAAGAAGGTACGCACAGCGTACCCTACGTGGCTAACCCGACCAGGTCATAACGAAAAATCAGCCACCTTGTTAATATCGGAAACCAGCAGTTGCAGCTTCTCAAGTCTAGGCAGTTTTTTTATGACGATTTCACGTTTACTGGCCGAGCTGCGGTCATGTCCAGGCTCGACATAAACCAGCTGTTTGGGCTGCCTGCCGCGAAAATATTTAGCGCCTTGCTGGCCTCCATGTTGATTAAAGCGCCGGGCGACATCGTTGGTAATACCGGTATACAGCGAGTCGTCGGTACAAAGGATGATGTAAACCTGCCAATACATCAGTTTACACAACCGTTCCAAACATAGCACCAACGGCAGCGGTCAAGCCCATCGCCAGTGCGCCCCAGAAAGTAACGCGAACAGCGCCTTTAATGATGCCCGACCCGCCGGCATAGGCGGCTAACAGTCCCAACAACGTTAAAAACAGCAACGATGCGGATGACACCAGCACGATTAAATCGGTGTTCGGGGCAACCATGACCACCAGCAAAGGCAACGCTGCGCCAACCGCAAAAGTAACCGCCGAGGTCAGCGCCGCCTGTATCGGCCTTGCGCTGCCGGTTGCCGAGATGCCCAGTTCGTCACGAGCATGAGCGCCCAACGCATCATGATTCATCAGTTGTTCTGCAACCTGATCGGCAAGCAACGGATCAAGTCCGCGCGTTACATAGATCGCTGCCAGTTCTTTTTTCTCATGATGCTCGTCATCTTCGAGTTCTTTGCGCTCGCGTTTTAAATCGGCCTGCTCGGTATCGGCTTGCGAGCTGACCGATACATATTCGCCGGCCGCCATCGACATAGCCCCGGCGACCAGACCGGCAACACCGACTAGGATTATTTGATTATGCGGCGCATGGGCGGCGGCAATACCCACGATTAAACTAGCCGTGGACACGATGCCGTCGTTTGCGCCGAGCACCGCCGCGCGCAGCCAGCCGATGCGGTGAGTCCGATGTGTTTCGGGATGATGAGGTAACATTGAGGCTCCTTGTTAAAAAATAGAACACGGATGAACAGACAAAAGGCCGCCCTTAAAGCGTTCAACACTGGCAGCCCATCACTGATTTCCTGAGTAATCGCTTCAGCCATCGGGGTCAAATAGCCCAGACCAGCGAAGACTCTACCGATCAAGCTCAACGCCATGCCGCCTACCGCGCTTTGCAGGGCAATTTTACGCATCCGCTCGCCAATATGAAACAACTCATGAACTAATAGTTCCCACGCTCCGGCGCGGGGAATTGGTTTACAACGCTCCAGC
>JBCKWP010000041.1:0-13844 GCA_038922455.1 Methylobacter sp.
ACATCTTGCTAATCAGGAAACCAATTAAATGACTTGTTTCAGCCAACACTGCTGGAATAAAAATGAGCAAGTTTATTGCTCAATTAACCTCGACTGCCGTTGACATAAGCTGCCGTTAATTCATGGGCAGGGGCTTCAAAAATCTGTTTGCACTGACCGAACTCGATCAGGCATCCGGCGCGTTCCTTGACCCAGAAAAACCCCGCATAATTGGCAATGCGCCGGGCTTGTGCCAGATTATGGGTGACGATCACGACCGTGTATTTTCCGCGTAAACGCTGAATCAAATCTTCTACAACGCCGGAAGAAATCGGGTCCAAGGCGCTACAAGGTTCATCCATTAATAATACTTTAGGTTGCAACGCTAAGGCTCTGGCGATACACAGACGCTGTTGCTGCCCGCCGGACAGGGCCTGCGCCGGGGATTCCAATCGATCTTTCACTTCATCCCACAAGCCTACATCCAGCAGAACCTGTTGCATAACCTCATTCAAATCGGCTTGTTTGCTCATGCCGTGTTCCCGCAACGGCAATTCGATATTGCGCCGGATCGACAGTGGAAACGGCACCGGTTTTTGAAAAATCATGCCGATATCACGACGTAATCCTTGCACATTGAGGTCAGGATGTCGCAAATCCATAGTGTCATAATGCACATTACCCGACACGCGGCAACCCGGAATCATGTCGGTCAAGCGATTGAGCACCGACAGGAAGCTGGTTTTACCGCATCCTGAAGGCCCGATCAGCGCGGTAATGCAGCCTTTATAAATATCCAGCGAAACATTCTCCAGCGCTGGTTTCGCTCCGTAATACAACGACAGGTTGTCAACCCGGATCAGCGGCTCTGGATCGCAGCATGGAGGGCCTGCCTGCAAAGGACCTAAAGTATAAGCGTCATCGGTATCGGGTTTATCGACCCGCTCAATTTTATGGTTTATAAAGTGACTCATACGGCAATAACGCTCCACTGTTTAGCCAAACCCATGGCAATACTGTTGATGATTAATAACAGGATGATCAACACCAGCGCGGATGTGTACGCATTGGCGTCGCCGCCTGCCACGTTCATGGACAGATCATAAATATGTACCGATAAAGCTCGGCCGGAATCAAATAGCGAATCGGGCATGCGATCCACATAACCGCTGGTAAAAATGAGTGCGGCGGTTTCGGCGCCAGCTCGCCCAATCCCCAACATTAAACCGGCGGCTATCGCCGGGGTCGCGGCAGGCAACAACAAATGAAGCAGCGCCGTGCTACGTGACATCCCCAGAGCGGCGGCTGCTAGTCGATAATCATTGGGCGCTGAACGCAAGCCTTCCTCGGCGGTACGGATCAAGAGTGGTAAGACCATGCAGGCCAGGGTCAATCCGCCGGACAAAATGGAAAACCCCAGTCCCAGATAAATACAAAAAAACGCATTACCGAACAGCCCGAACACAATAGACGGCACACCCGCCAGCACATCCAGACTGCGCCGCACCAAGCGGCTGAACACACTGTCATGCCGGGTAAATTCACTCAAGAGCACAGCTGTAGCCAGGCCAAGAGGTGCTGCCGTTGCCATGGCAACCAGCAAAATTAACCCGGTAGAGACGATAATCGGGGCGATACCGCCGGAACGGCCGGCATTTTTAGGCGCTTCGACGAGAAAGGCCCCAGATAGTTTAGGCAATCCGTGAATAATAATGTCGGACAGCAGCCAGACGAACACCCCGCTAACCAGCGCCGCCGTCAGCCAAATCAACAGTGTTGCCAAGCCGTTTTTAGACATGATGACGCTCCCTGCCAACTAATTCAGCCGCGCCGACTAAAACCAGCAACATCGCCATCAGAGCCAAGCCCGATACGAACAAAGCCGCGCGATGATCACCTGTTGCGTAGGCCATTTCCAAAGCAATATTCGCGGTCAGTGTGCGCACCGAATCAAAAACACTATGAGGCTGTTGCACCACATTGCCAGCCACCATTAATACCGCCATGGTTTCGCCGACAGCCCTGCCTGCCGCCAGCATGATGCCAGCGGCTATGCCTGAACGCGCAGTCGGCAAGGCCACGCCGCTGATCAATCCCCAGCGCGACAGGCCCAAAGCGGCCGCGCCGCGTACATAAGCGATCGGCACAGCCGCCAATGCCGCATCGACAGTTAATGCCACGGTCGGCAAAATCATCAGCGTCAATACCAGGATGCCGGTCAACAGGCTGACACCGGGCGGATGCAGGCGACCGATAATCGGCGCCAGCGTTGTTAAGCCCCAAAAACCGTAAACCACCGAAGGAATGCCTGCCAGTAATTCGATCAGACGACGATAACAACCGGCGAGCAATGGCGGTGCATAATAACGGCTGAACAAGGCAGAAGCGACACCCAACGGCGCGGCCAGTAATACTGCGCCCAGCGTTGAATACAGCGTAGCCGACAGCATCGGCGTCAACTTATACAAACCCTGCACCGGGTGCCAGGACGCATCGGTCACAAAACGTGTCAACGCCACATGCCGCAACACCGGCCAGGATTCCTTGACCAGAAACAACAGAATCAACAGCACAATCGCTGCCACAAGCAGTGCGCAGCCCCGCAGCAGCGCGGCCAGTTGTCTGTCAACGCGGGGCAGGGACAAAGTATTGCACCTCAATCAGATCATTCACTTGTGGCGAACCGGCAAACTCAATGAAGGTTTTGGCGAGTCCGACAGGTTTCCCACGAGTCACCAGATTCAACGGCCTGGATAGAGGAAAGCTGCGATTACGCACATTCTCTACTGAAGCGGCTATGCCTTCGAGGGGCAACAATTTAATTACCACACCTTGGCCAGCCTCATATTCGGCGGTGCCCACAGAAACGTAACCGATGGCATCCGGGTTGCCAACCACCGTTTTAATACCTTGCTGATTATCGCCAATGATGACTTGCGGCTTGACATCGGTATTTTTCAAACCGAAATAATGCAGAAATAGTTCCAGTGTCGAACGGCCTTCTGCTTTGTTGACCACGGTAATAGGAGCATCGTTGCCGCCAACGTCTTTCCAGTTAACGATTTTGCCGGTATAGATGTCGATGATTTGCTGTTTATTCAGCGCTTCAACAGGATTAGCCTTATTTAAGATGACACTGATGCCATCCAGAGCAACGGTAAAGCTCAGCAAATCTTTTTCGTCTTCCTTGAGTGCTCTGGAAGCCATCCCTATATCGGCAAGTTCGGTCCGGGCATCGCTGATTCCGCGAGAAGAGCCGCCGGTCTGCACATCCACCCGAACATGGCTATGTAGCGACTCAAAGCGTTTGCCGATTTCCGCAGCCAGCGGCGCTACTGTGCTGGAGCCGGTCAGCACCAGTTTTTGAATTTTTGGTTCGGAAGGCGTTGTTTTCAAAAGCCCCCAGACTGAGGCTATAACCAAAACAAGCGCCACTGCAATACCCAGTTTTTTCATGCTTAATCCATTGTTATTATTGAACGAGCTGTTGCGTTACCCGGAAAATCTTACGATCTGACAATTTATTTGTCGCCGTTGCCAAACAAACCTTACAACTTATCGTGGTGTTAACTCAACCTCTACGCCAGGCGTGGAAACGTCCAACCCAGCGCAGCAAGCCTTCCGGTGCATGGTTGCGCTTCCAGACACCGGCGACATATTTGTTGGCTTCGGCCATCGTTGGATAGATATGGATGGTGCCGAGCAGCTTGTTCAGGCCGATATTGTGTTTCATCGCCAGTACGAATTCAGCCAGCAGATCTCCGGCATGTTCGCCTACGATAGTCACGCCGAGAATCCGGTCTTTGCCAGGTTGCGTCAGCACTTTAACAAAGCCATGCGCTTCCCCGTCGGCAATGGTGCGATCCAGATCGTCAAGGTGATAGGTGCTGACTTCATAAGCAATGTTGTGCTCTTTGGCATCCTGTTCATTAAGACCGACTCTTGCGACTTCAGGATCAATAAAGGTCGCCCAGGGAATCACCGAGTAATCGGTACGAAATTTTTTAAAGCTACCGAATAGCGCATTCACAGCGGCATACCAGGCTTGATGCGCGGCGGTATGGGTAAACTGGAAGGGGCCGGATACGTCACCAACGGCAAAAATGTTCGGATAATTAGTCTGCTGGAAATCATTAATAGCAATGGTGCGTCTGGGCGATAGTTCAACGCCCAGCTCTTCAAGACCATAACCTTGAGTATTGGCAACCCGGCCAATCGCCAGTAACACCTGATCGAAGGGAATGCGCACTTCCTGACCTTGATGTTCGGCAATCAGGATTTTTTCGCCGTTTTCGACGATAAATTTTTTGGCGGTATGTTCAACAAGCACATCAATACCTTCCTGACGGAACTTCGCCATGACCATTTCCGAAACATCGATGTCTTCCCTGATTAACAAACGCGGCATCATTTCCACTTGAGTCACCTTGCTGCCGAAACGGGCAAAGCTTTGCGCCAGTTCGCTGCCAATAGGCCCGCCGCCCAGCACAATGAGACGTTTGGGCAGTTCACGCAAAGCCCAGATGTTATCGGAGGTCAGATAACCTATTTCTTCCACACCGGGAATCGGCGGCACAAACGGACGCGCCCCGGCGGCAATAACGATGGAGCGGGTGGTAATGGTGCGGGTTTCACCGTCTGTGGTCACCTGGACTTCCCAGGGAGAAAGTATTTTAGCTTCACCTTCAATGACATCCACGCCCAGCTCTGAATAACGTTGAACCGAATCGTGCGGTTCGACGGTTTTAATAATCGATTGCACCCGCTCCATGACATCGGAAAAATCAAATTCGGCATCGGCTTTTTTGATGCCGAAATCCGCAGCTCTGCGCATGTGATCGAGTAGCTTGGCGGAACGAATCAAGGCTTTTGACGGCACACAGCCCGTGTTTAGGCAATCGCCGCCCATTTTATGTTTTTCAATTAACGTGACTTTGGCTTTGACGGCGGCGGCGATGTAGGAAGTTACCAGGCCGCCGGAACCTGCGCCAATCACGACGATGTTGTTGTCAAAGCGCGCAGGTTTTGTATAGCTTGCATAGACTTTGTTGGCTTTGATGGTCTCGACGATTTTATTGGCGATTAGCGGAAAAACACCTAGTAAAGCAAAAGAGCCGATCAGTCCGGGTGACAAAATACCCGACAATGACTCCAGTTTGCCCAGCTGAGTCCCTGCGTTGACATAAACAAGGGTGCCTGCCAGCATCCCCACCTGACTGACCCAATAGAAAGTCTGTGTTTTCAGGGTTGTTAACCCCATCGCCAGATTAATCACAAAGAACGGAAAAACCGGCACCAATCTCAAGGTAAAAAGATACAACGCACCTTCTTTAACCACGCCGGTATCAATGGCTTTCAAGCGCTCGCCAAAACGCGATTTGACCGCATCACGAAACAGAAAGCGGGCCGCCAGAAAGGCCAGTGTCGCGCCGATGGTGGAGGCAAAGGAAACAATCACCGTTCCCCACAGCAAACCGAATACAGCGCCACCGGCCAAGGTCAGAATGGCCGCACCCGGCAGGGAAAGACCCGTCACCGCGATATAAATCAGCGCATAAATGGCAACGGCCATGCTGGGATGATTGCTGCGATAGGTGTCAATGGAAGCTTGCTGCGACTTCAGGGTTTCCAGGGTCAAGTAGCTCTGCAGATCGAAGATAAAAAAAGCGGCAATCAGCGCCACGATAAAAGCCAATAGTGCTATGCGCGAAAAATTCATGTTGTTGTCCTTAATGATGGGTGTCCGCAAAACGGTTGGTAGCAAGGATTCCCCTTGCGGAAATGCTGAAAAAGAAGGGGATATGGAAAGTTACTGATGCTCATAAAAGGTTCCTGAATAAATAATGAATATTCATTTGTCGCACGATAAGCGGAATCCTTACACTCAACAACTACACTGTCAATTTATTGGATACTTTTAAACGGTAAGCAACGGCCGAAGTGTATTTTATACTTTTCCGTCTGATAGAGAACCCTGCGCAGTTGATGAAGACTTCTCGCATCTGCTTATGGATAAATCTATGGGTTCTTACTGGGTAGATCCTGATTCGCAATGAACGTCAGCTAATCCAGTGAGAGATTGAGATAAATGGCACTTTTTTGTAAGGAATTGTTTTGTTGAGCGACTAAACAGTAATTCCTGCAAGTTTATAGTGTTAACCGCCGGAATTTTCAATAGTGAATAAAATGCTATTCAGATGCAAGGCACTATTTACCACTCAAACCGGAGAACAACTATGAAATGTCTTTATTACCTCACCTCCACGCTCGACAGTACCCGTAAAATTACCGATGACTTGCATCAAGCCGGCATAGACGATTGGTTCATACACGTTCTGAGCAAAGATGAATCGGGACTCAAAAAAGATAAAATCCATTCCAGCAACTACCTGGAACAGCTGGATATTCTGCGCTATGGCATTATCGGCGGGATCGCAGGCTTTGCGGTCGGACTGATAGCAGTAGGTTTGTTCGATTCGACTAAACCTTTCGGACCGGATATGCCAGGCATCGTTTACTACGCGATTATCGGGTTTTTTACATTATTCGGCATCTGGGAAGGCGGTTTGACAGGCATTGCCAGCGAGAATAAAAAAATCGCCCAATTTCACAATGAAATAGAGGCCGGTAACAATTTAATTTTGATTTACGCCAAGAAGGCTTCCGAAGAACTGATCAAAAAGGTCATGGTGGCTCAGCATCCGGAAGCGGAACTGGCGGCCATCGATGCGAGTTTTTACAATCCCTTGGCCGAATTAAAGCGGATATAAAATGCGCCCCGCAGAATCCAAGAAACCCTGGTTTTCCGGGGTGACGAACTCAGAACCCGCATTTTGGGCTGTAGCCGAAAACTGATTAACAGGAGATTTATAATGATAAAAAACCGACTCCGAACGCTGATGCGCTGGTTTCTTCCCGCATTGTTCATATTACCCCAGCTGGTCATGGCCGGAAATGATGATCCGCAATGCGAAGCCGAAGTGCCGCTGAGTTTTACCAAGCAAGAAATGGCCGAGGCGGGCTTCGAACCCGGCGGTTTCACGCCTTTTTTTCTAGGGATGATAGTGGGTCCCAGGATAGGACTCGAATGGAATGACGGGCGTAATGTGCGCACGCTTGAAGTGCTGCGGGCGCTGCCTTATGCAGGCAATCTCGTCGGCCTGTTTTTATGCGTGGAGGCGCTTTCCGGCTATCGTATGACCAGCGTTGCCGGCGAGACCGGCATCGACGATTGGCGGCGCAACATTTACTTTAAACGCATCCACAAGGCCGAAGAAGCGGGCGATTTTGCCCGGGCGGCGCACCTGCGGGAATGTTCGCCGTTTGATACCTATAATCATCCAGCCAACAAACAGGCCGTTAAACCTGATGAGAATACCGGGCTGGCGAAATGGCGATCCGGCATTTCAGGCTTCCTGATTGACAACCGCGTCGGTCTTGAGCGTGAGGAAAGTCGCGGTATCCGTACTGTCGAATACTGGTCGATCCTGTGGCTGCCGCGAATTTTTCCGGCTATAGATGCCGCTCAGGGGGAAAAGATGTCCGACATCGTGCGCAAGGAGCATCTCGATACTGAATGGCTTAAAAACGATGCCGATAATAAAAATATGCAAACAGGGGTAACGCAATGAAACAACGGTTCCTTGGTCGGATGACCATCATTCTGGGTTTGTTTATCGGCTTACTCGGCTGTACTTCGCAAGTCCATATACCCACTCCGGTACCGCCGCCTCTGACCGGGCACACGGTGACCGCACCGTTGCCGGTGGCTTGGTCAGCCAGCATCGGCGCTTTGCAGGGGCTGGGCTTTGTAAACGTTGTAGCCGATCAGAATCTGGGCTCACTCGTGACCGAAAGCAAACGGCTTGAAGGAAACACGGATCATAACCGAAATTCCGGCATAGCGCGTTTTGCGGTAGAGCGGGATATCTATTCCGAGGGCCAAAGCCGACTGCATATCACGTTGGTGGACAGAAAGGAGTCCGGACAAACCGAGATCCGGATTGCCGCCGAGCTTAAAGGCAAAGTCGAGAAACGCGGCGACATCAAATACGCACCATTTAAACCTGTAACCGAAGCTACCGATTCCGATGACGAAAACCAGGCTATCGGCGTTTGGGAGACGCTTTCTTCAAACGGCGTGCTCGAGGACCGATTTCTGGCGGCTTTGATGGACTTGTTGCGGAACGATAATGCCACTCGGCAAAGCAGCGGTCTGCTTCCAGATCATTCGGTACCTTGAACCTTGTGACAGCGTCTAATTCTGCGGTAATTTGGCCGGGCTTGACGCGAATTAGGTGTCATTTCAGTCGCTGCTGCGAAAATGCAGCGACTGAAAATGATTGAATAAAGAGATATGCTTTTGACCGCGGGATTTAGCGCAGACTGCTTCATTTTGAAGTCAAGCTTAAAAGTCCACCCATTCAGAAAACAAGGCTTATGAATGATATTAAAGCACCCTTAAGAAATAATATTCGGTTGTTGGGTCAACTGCTGGGAGAAACCATTCAACGGCATCTGGGAGAGACGTTTTTCAATAAAATTGAGGTCATCCGCACGCTTGCGCTACAAGCCAGGAATGGTCAATTGCAAAGTAAACAAACCCTCATCGAAATCCTTCGCCGGTTGCCGGATGATGAATTATTACCGGTCGCCAAGGCATTCAACCAATTTTTAAATCTGACCAACATTGCCGAGCAGTATGATTCGGTTAAACGGCAACGTTCTAACTCATCAGTTGCGGTCACAATCGATGCCCGTCTGGAAGAAGCATTAAGCCGGGGTATTACAGGACAAGAGCTGAGTGGGGCAATTGCTGCGTTATCGATTGATCTGGTGATAACGGCTCATCCTACGGAAGTGGTGCGCAGAACTTTAATTCGGAAATACGAGGTCGTTGCCGAGTTACTTGGCGCATTGGATCATAATGATTTATCGGTTCAGGAAATAGCGGAGATACACAGAAAACTAAGCCAAGTGATTGCTGAAGTCTGGCATACCAATGAGATTAGAACGCTAAAGCCCACACCACTGGAAGAAGCGCAGTGGGGGGTTGCTGTTATTGAAAATTCCTTTTGGCAGGCTATTCCCCGGTTTTCCCGTTCCCTGGATCAGGCTTTATACCGGTTAACGGGAGCTTACTTGCCCATCGACCGCTTTCCGATCCAGCTTTCCTCATGGATGGGTGGGGACAGGGATGGCAATCCGAACGTGACGGCTGCGGTGACGGCACGCGTTATTCTTCATGGTCGCTGGAGTGCCGCAAAGTTGTATGCCAGAGATATTGATGTCTTGATTGTCCAATTATCGATGCAATTTTGTTCGGAGGAACTGAGATCAATGGTTGGCGATTCGGTAGAGCCCTATCGAACTTTACTGGAACAGGTAAGGGACAAACTTCACGGCTTTCTCATAAAAATTTTACTTGCTTTAGCATTGATTCTAATGTGGAAATAGAATCTGCGAAATTTTCAATGGCGGCTTGAAAGTTAAGCGGTGATGTTTTTCTGATCAACTCAATAGCAAGCCCTCGCAACAACGCCATGATGTGTGCTTGGTTTCCAGCTTTAGTTTTGATGTGATCTTCATTGAAGGTGACATCACGAATCCAGTTATTGGATTCTACGCCCCAGTGACAACGGATAGCCCGAGCCAACTCCTCGGCAAGCCGCTTGATGATCTTGGCTTCGAGTACGGAATTGCTCACATAATAAGAGGTGTCAAAACTGGTTTTCTGACTGGCCATATCGAATGTTTCGCGCTCCACAACGATGAGCGTCGATAAGCCGCTATGTTGCCATCGTGCATCCAGTGTTAATGAGGCTAAGGGGAACAGCTGGGCACGGCGTGTGGTGACACGACCATGCTCCTTTTCATGACTGGTCGTTTCGGCGAGTGACGGTAGCTGCTGGTGCAATTGTTTGCATTGCTTCAAGAATGTCGCTTGATTGTCTTTGGCCTGCGTTAAATAAATACCCTTAGCCTGATGAATTTGTGTCGTAGTGGTCGGATTAAAGTGATGGGCATCCAGCGACACTTTTTGATTCTCCAAGCCGCTGTCTTTTAAGAGCTCCCGCACTACCGGAATTTCACTGGACTTATCTCCACATTGTCGGGCTTGGGCTACGACCTCGCGGGTGTCGTGATCAACCGCCAAAATCAGATTTTGCTTTTCACCTGCATCCAGTGTGCCTCGTAGCGCTTTGCCATCAATGGCTATCCATTTTTGAGCTTGACTGTAGTGAAGCCGCACACCAAAACAGCGTTCGATGAGCTCGTTGAGCGCTGGCCAATCCAGCCCGTTAAGCAAGCGGGGAAGATGGGCGCGGGAGATCGGTTTGATGTGTTCAGTTTGAGTTATTTCGTGCAACCACTCTATGCGATTGAAGATAAAACGGTGAATACTGGAAAGTTTTTGTCGGCCTACCAGCGTAGCTAAAACGAATGCAGTTATCACTAGTACCAATGTATGCCGCTTGCCACGATTATCGCGGTGCTCAGGCAGATTGTTTTTCAAGTGTTCGACGAAGCTGGTTATTTGTTCTTTATTGCAAGGCGTTTCATTGTTCATGTACAGATAAGTCATGCCGGAATTTTAGGGGCTAAGATTATACTACCTTGCAAGTGAAATTTTTATGAGAAAGCCGTGGGGGGGAGGGCTATCGGTGTACGTTCCCTCGCGGTCAATTGCGTTATACGATCTTTGATTTTCGCAAGTGATTTCGGTGCTGGACAGAGTTGCGTGTAGCGTTTGCCAGACTTCCAACTCTTGCTCACCATGATTTCAAAACCCAGGAAATTAAAGCTTTCTTTCCTGGCATCAACGATGTGGGTCTTGGTCTCGTTAAGCGTGAGATCAAGCCGTTCCAGCACATGCCGTACCGTTGCCAGGGGCGCGTCAACTTTGCCCCGGCACATCACCACAAAATCATCCGCATAACGGACAATGCGCGCTTGTAACTTTCTGCGCAGTTGATGTCGCTCCCATATCCGGTCAAGTAAATGCAAATAGCAGTTCGCCAACAGCGGTGAGATGACGCCACCTTGCGGCGTACCTTTGCTGCTGGCTTTGCCGCCACCCACATTCCTCTTGCTGCCATCCTTATCCTCGCCGATGACTGGCGCTTTAAGCCATAGCTTAATGACATGCAATATCGCACTATCAACTATGCGCTCGGCTACCACGGCCAGCAGCTTAGCGTGAGGAATGCTGTCAAAATATTTCGACAGGTCGGCATCAATGACGTGGGTGTAACCCTGATGGAGCGCATCCGCTATGTCATCTACCGCATCATGGGCGGATTTCTTCGGCCTGAACCCATAGGAGTTCGGGCAAAAATCCGCTTCAAATATCGGTTCAATGATCAGCTTCACCGCCATCTGAGCTACACGGTCACGGATCGTAGGTATCCCCAACGGACGCATACTGCCATCCGCCTTTGGAATCATGACGCGCCGTACCGGATCGGGACGATAGGTCTTGTCTTTCAGGTCTTGGGCTAATTCCGACAAAAACGTGCCTATCCCTGTCTTCTGTTCTATGTCCTCGAAGTTCATCCCATCGACACCGGGACTGCCTTTGTTGGCACGGACGCAGCGGTAGGCAAACATGAGGATGTCTGCCCGCCATACCTTGTCATATAGCGCATAGAAGCGATAGGCCGGTTCTTGCTTGGCCTTGGTATAGAGCTTCCTCTGTAGTGTCCTGATTACTTCAGGGGTTGTTAGATTGCTCAATCCCCTTCTCCTCTACTCTTTGGTTGCATGAACAAAGCAGAGTCCCTTCCCTCGACCGGGGTTATGTTGTCCCTCGATCTCAAACGGTACTATGAACCCCTCCGACTCCCGTTACAGCCAGTTGCGTTTTCGTTTCCTTATACGCAGCAGTCGATGGTCTCCCCACCACCGTAACGGGTCTCCAGCACTGGGCAGTAAATCTTCGAGTACATGCCGACCCTGCTACCCCGGGAGAAGACGAGTGCCACTTCCGTTATTCAGGCATCCGTCCAACGACCTTCCCCTTCTGACCACAGGGTCGGCTCGTAACTTCGTTTACGAGGCTACTCATAGGTTCACTTGCGTTACGGCCTGCACTCTTGCTGTTTGGAAACTCACGACCTCGTGTTACCACGGCGCCGCTTCCTCATACTACCGGGGCGTACGGACAACTCCCCAGACGGGACTTTAACCCGCTAGATTTACTGCTGTTACTGCTGTTACTGCGAACGGTCATGGCTTCTATTTTGAAGTCTTTGGCCTGAATTTGTGCGTCCTTGACGGACAAGGACTGCGCGTCGCGTTCCACTTGCTCGAGCAACGATTTGACTATCGCCGCCACTTGGATTTTAGTGGCGGAATCAAGGTCTAAAGGGTCAAGTTCGGCGAGTGATTTCATGGTTTTATTAGTCCACAAAAAACGCTGCAAGCCTTGTAAATAAAGGGTTTTATGATTATTTTACCCGCGTATTTTTCCTGCTGGAAACAGTCGACTCAGACTTCAATACTGCTACCTTAAAATATAAGTTGATAATAATCAATATATTGCGATGTGAATTCAGTTTTATGCCAGGTAAAATAGATGCTTGCTAGAGCATTAGAACCAGTAGAATTGAATTTCATAGCCCTATCTTATTGATTTTATGTGTAACCAGCACTACGCTTTGCCGGTTAATATTTCGCTTAACACATTGATAATAAATATAATATCTATTTTAAGGTAGCAGTATTAGACTCAGACTTGCCAATCCGTCCGGGGAACGGTCGACAAACGCTGCCAATCCACCCCGGCGATGAGCCATTGCCATTGCTCATGGGTGATCGAAAAACAGGCGTCCGTGGCCTTGGGCCAGACAAAGCCGCCGCGATGCAAGCGGCGCTGGCATAGCCAAACGCCATTGCCGTCCCAAAGCAACAACTTCAGGCGGTTGCCCGCCCGATTGCGAAACACGAACGCGGACCCCGCACACGGCGAATGCCCCAGCGCCTGCTGTACGACGGATGACAAGCCGTCGATCCCCCGGCGCATGTCCACCGGGGCGACGGCCAACCAGATGTGTGGCGGGCAAACAATTAATCCAGGCATAGCAACAACTCCGCCAGCCAAGCGGCCGAAGTCGTCGGCGGCAACTCGACTTGCAGGCCGGTGCCGTGCTTGAGCACAATCGGCCCGGCTAGCGGCAATTGCACCTGGACGGGAATCAACGCCGTCGGGACGGCTTTATGGGCTTTCCGGTAATCCGATAGCCGCGCCGCTTAGGTCGGGTAATGTAAATGATGCCGCCGACAGTACTCCGCCTGTTTTAAATCACTGCGTTGCCATGCCTCTATATGGTTGACCCACTCGACCGATAACCCCATCGCCCTGTCTCCTCAAAAAACCGTAAGGATGGCATTTTGATCTTGGGTTGAACAGGTGGCATGGATGGACGCTTACGTTATACAAAAGCCCCGACACGCCGAAAGTGTGCGCCTTGCCGTCGATAGTGGCGGAAAAAGCCATGCCGCTGCCGCACAGAGGGCAAAAGGTAATCACGACCGGCTCACCGTTGAAACTGTCGTTGACAATCTCATGCCAATTTAGAATATTGATCGGATAGGCCTTGGTCAGGCCTTTGTAGGTCAAACCCAACACCGGCGAATCGGGGTGCAGAAAGCCTGCTTGGTCTGCGGCGACGAAATGCGGATCGTCGATGGCCGGAATGCCGTCCTTGGCGGGCCCGCCGCTGAGAATATGATCCACCGGAACCAGCGATTCTTGAAGGTCGAAACCGTTTTTGCTTTGCGCCGAGCAACCGGCCATCCAGAATGCCAGCAGCCATACTATGGATAAAATCGTCTGTCTGTTCATCAAAGTGTCCTCGTGTTGG
>JBCKWP010000042.1:0-13228 GCA_038922455.1 Methylobacter sp.
TATTCGCTTTCCCCCCCAGCAAAGAGCCGGCGAGTAAAGGGTTTTATTATTTTAGCTGTTGAAAGTCATCTTGGTTAACGAACAAGAACAATCCAAATTTGGATAGGCAATAATCTGTTTACTGATAAAATATCTCTTTATTAAGATTATGCAGCTGACGGCTTCCCAGCTACAATCTAAACACAAAGCTCATCATTGATGCGCTTAAGCGAGGGGAGACCGTGGAGATAACCTAGGAACGTGCACGAAATAACTTGAGCATCTGTGGGGGCGACTTCAGCCGGTAACGCTCATTACCCATTCAAAAGCCACATGAAATTAGCCTACCATTGGCTATCAAGCACGCCAACTAATCCGCCAATTTGCACTTAAGTAGGTGTCCATAACTGTTTTAACAAAACTCTGATGTAGGAGTGGCTTTAGCCGCGATTATCGCGGCTAAAGCCACTCCTACAGATTGTTAAACAACTTTTGATCCATTACTTAGCCATAGCATGGACATGGGGGATGCCCTAATTGCTAGGTGAGAATGACGATATTTTTTGTTAACTTTTGTTTTTGCAAGAATACCTAAAGTCGTACCCCAGCATTACAGCTGACAGTTTAAATAACGAGAAACCACAACATGACAGAAAAAAGAACCGCCCACCAGATCGCCGATGTGCTGATTGAGGCTCTGCCCTATATCCAGCGCTTTAAAGGCAAAACCATCGTGGTTAAATTCGGCGGCAACGCCATGGTTGACGAAGAGCTCAAACACAGCTTCGCACGGGACATCGTGTTGATGAAACTGGTCGGCTTAAACCCGATTGTGGTGCATGGCGGCGGGCCGCAAATCGGCCAGTTGTTGGAAAAACTGGGCAAAACCACCGGCTTTGTCGACGGCATGCGCATCACCGACAGCGAAACTATGGACGTGGTTGAAATGGTGCTGGGCGGGCTGGTGAACAAAGAAATCGTCAATTTAATCAACATGCACGGCGGTAAGGCGGTAGGCTTGACCGGTAAAGACGGCAACTTTATCCGCGCCAAAAAGCTCCATCTGACCCCCCGCGACAATTTGCCCACTGAGATTATCGACTTGGGTCATGTCGGCGAAGTGAGCAGCATAGACCCGGCGGTGCTCGACATGCTCGGAGCCAGCGATTTTATCCCGGTCATAGCCCCGATCGGGGTCGGCGATGACGGGCGTTCCTACAATATCAATGCCGATATGGTTGCCGGGAAAATTGCCGAGAAATTAAAAGCCGAGAAATTGATCCTGCTGACTAACATACCGGGTATCCTGGACAAACAGGGCGCGCTGCTGACCGGCTTGTCGATCCAAAAGACCGAGGAACTTATCGCGGATGGCACCATTTCCGGTGGCATGATCCCCAAAACCCGCTGCGCGACCGATGCGATAAAAGGTGGCGTGACCAGCGTGCATATTATCGACGGCCGCGTCGATCATGCGGTGCTGTTGGAGTTGTTTACCGATCAGGGGGTTGGTACTTTGTTGCTGAAAGGATAGCTGATATTTTAAGAATGTAGGTGTAAGGTGGTTTCGCGCGAGCAAACCACCCTACACAACTAAAACAAACTATCCCACATTTCATCCACTTTTTTGATAACCTCGGGCGACATTACGATAGTCCTGCCCCATTCCCGGTTGGTTTCTCCAGGCCATTTGTTGGTGGCGTCGAAGCCTACTTTGGAACCTAAACCTGAAACCGGTGAGGCGAAATCGAGATAATCGATTGGCGTGTTTTCCAGTATGGTCAAATCCCTGGCTGGATCCATGCGGGTGGTCATCGCCCAGATCACATCCTGCCAGTTGCGCACATCGATGTCGTCATCGACGACAATCACAAACTTGGTGTACATGAATTGGCGCAGGAACGACCAAGTGCCCAGCATCACGCGTTTGGCGTGACCGGGATATTGCTTTTTCATGCTGATCACGGCCATGCGGTAGGAGCAGCCTTCCGGGGGCAGGTAAAAATCGACGATTTCCGGGAATTGTTTCTGCAAAATGGGCACGAATACCTCATTTAACGCAACACCCAGAATGGCCGGTTCGTCGGGCGGTCTGCCGGTATAGGTGCTGTGATAGATCGGCGCCTGGCGCTGGGTGATTCTTTCGATCGTGAATACCGGAAAATCGGCGACTTCATTGTAATAGCCGGTATGGTCGCCGTAAGGGCCTTCTGCGGCGAATTCGCCGGGATAGATAAAGCCTTCCAGCACGATTTCGGCGCTGGCCGGAACCTGCAAATCGTTAATCAGCGATTTGGCGACTTCGGTTTTGCTGCCGCGCAATAAACCGGCGAATGCGTATTCGGACAGGGAGTCCGGCACCGGCGTGACGGCGGCCAATATGGTGGCTGGATCCGCGCCTAAGGCCACGGAAACCGGGAAGGGCTTGCCGGGATGGGCGGCCTGGAATTCTTTAAAATCCAGAGCGCCGCCCCTATGTGCCAGCCAACGCATGATGACTTTGTTTTTGGCAATGACTTGCATGCGGTAAATGCCCAGGTTTTGCCGGTCCTTATTCGGGCCTTTGGTAATCACCAGCGGCCAGGTAATCAGGGGAGCGGCATCTTCCGGCCAGCAGGTCTGGATGGGATAATCACCGAGATCGATCTCATCGCCTTCACGCACCAGTTCCTGGCACGGTGGGGAGCTGATGATTTTAGGCGCCATATTCAGCACTTGCTTGAACACAGGAAATTTTTCCCAGGCATCTTTCAAGCCTTTGGGCGGCTCGGGTTCTTTTAAGTAAGCCAGCAATTCGCCGATGCCGCGCAGCTCGGTAACGGAGTCTGCGCCCATACCCATTGCGACGCGGTGTGGTGTGCCGAATAGATTGCCCAACACCGGAATATTTGCGCCTTTGGGGTTTTCAAATAGCAACGCGGGACCACCCATTTTTAAGGTGCGGTCGCAGATTTCGGTCATTTCCAGATAGGGATCGACTTCAACGGTAATGCGCTTGAGTTCGCCCTGTTTTTCCAGCTGCTTGATAAAGTCGCGCAAGTCTTTATATTTCATGCCGCGATGCCGTTATGTCTGAGCAAGGCGTCGATGGTCGGCTTGCGACTGCGGAATTTGATGAATAATTCCATCGCATTTTGGCTGCCGCCTTGTTCAAGGATGTTGGTTAAAAAGGCGTTACCGGTTTCCCGGTCGAAAATGCCTTTTTCTTCAAACAGAGAAAAAGCATCGCTGGACAAGACTTCTGCCCATTTGTAGCTGTAGTAACCGGCCGCATAACCGCCTGCAAAAATATGCGAGAAACTGTGGGCGAAGCGATTGAATTTGGGCGGCTCGACAACGGCGACTTGTTCTCTGACCTGTTCTAAAATTTCATAGATGCGACCGCCTTTTTCAGGGTCGTAGTCCCGGTGTATCCTGAAATCGAACAGGCTAAATTCCAGTTGCCTAACCATGATCATGCCAGCTTGAAAGTTTTTAGCGGCGATCATTTTATCGAACAAGGTATCGGGCAGTTTCTCGTCGGTTTGATAATGGCCCGACATCAGCGCCAGTGCTTCACGCTCCCAGCACCAGTTTTCCATGAACTGGCTGGGCAGTTCGACTGCATCCCATTCCACGCCGTTAATACCTGACACGCCCAGATAATCGATTTGGGTGAGCATGTGCTGCAAGCCGTGGCCGAATTCATGGAACAGCGTGGTCACTTCGTCATGGGTCAATAATGGCGGAGTGTCGCCAGTCGGTGGGGTAAAGTTACAGGTCAGGTAGGCGACCGGAGTTTGAATGGTGTCGTCGGATCTCTTGCGGCTGACACAATCATCCATCCAAGCGCCGCCGCGTTTTTTGGCGCGGGCATAGAGATCGAGATAAAACTGACCGCGCAATTGGCCGGTCTGGTCGAGTATCTGGAAAAAACGCACATCGGGATGCCAGCTGTCGAAATCGCGGATCTCGGCTATTTGCAATCCGTACAGTTTTTCTACAATCGCAAACAGGCCGGGCAGGACGCGGGTAATTGGAAAGTAGGCTTTAACTTCTTCTTGCGACAACTGGTAAAAATGCTGGCGCATTTTTTCCGAAAAATAGGCCATGTCCCAGGATTGTAGGTCGTTAATGCCGTAGTGTTGTTTGGCGAAGTCGCGCAATTCGGCTAAATCTTTGCGCGCATGTCGCCAGGATCGGTCGGCCAAGTCTTCCAGAAAAGCTGTGACGTCATCCGGTTTTTCGGCCATTTTGGTCGCCAGCGACAGTTCCGCGTAATTGTTGAAACCCAGCAAACGGGCTTTTTCATGGCGCAAGGCCAGGATTTTTTCCATGTAAGCGCTGTTGTCCCATTGTCCGGAATGCGGGCCTAGGTCTGAAGCTCGGGTTGCGAAGGCTTCGTAGTGTTCGCGGCGTAATTCGCGGTTATCGGCGTAGGTCATCACCGAGATATAGGACGGGAATTGCAGGGTGATCATCCAGCCGGTTTCGTTGTGACCCTCTGCGGTTTGTTTGGCTTGGGCCAACGCCGATTCAGGCAATCCAGCCAGATCCTGTTTGTCCCTGATCAGCTTGCTCCAGGCATTGGTTGCATCCAGCAAATTTTCTTCGTAGTTGCTGGCAAGGGCGGACAATTCCAGGCTGATTTCTTTGTAGCGTTGTTGTTTTTGCTGATTCAGATCGATGCCGGACAGTTTGAAATCTCTTAAGGCATTGCGGATGATTTTTTGCTGGGCGATGTCCAGTGTTGCGAATTCAGCGTTTTCGGCAATAAAGCGATAGGCTTTAAATAAGCCTTCGTTTTGCCCCATTTCAGTCGAGTAGGCGCTGAGTTTCGGCAGGCAGGCGTTGTAAGCGTCGCGCAGTTCGTCGCTGTTGATCACTGAATTCATGTGGCTGACCGGAGACCAGGCTTTGTTGAGCTTATCGTCCGCATCTTCCAAGGGCTCGACCAGATTTTGCCAAGTGTAGTGTTGCGTGGCCTGGAGATGTTGTTCTGCGGACGAACGGGCTTCGTTCAATAATTGGTCGATGGCCGGTACGATGTGTTCCGGCTTTATTTGGGAAAACATCGGCAATGTGGAGTTGGCTAATAAAGGATTGTTCATAGTGGTATTAGGAAGAAAGTTCATGGCTGCATGGATGCGATGTTTCGCTTTGTGCAGTACTAAAGTGGCATCGTCTATGTCTCGAAGTGGAGCCAGTTTTTTAGCATTGCCAAGGGTGGTTTTTTATGTTCGGTAGCGACAGACTCCGAACAGGTCAGGGGATCTTTGGGATCAGCAGGGGACGTGATGCCTGGTTTTTTTTCGGCGGAATGTTCTTGGGTTGTTGGGAAAGTAGCTCGGTAAACCAATTCATGATGACGCCACGTATTATTGATTGGAAGGCTTGGTGTTTTTTGTAATGGCTTAATGATGTGTGTCGTGAGTGTCAAAAAACAGGGCTGTTTTGGATAGGTGGTCGTGCCAGCTGCGTTGGTTTTTATCAACAAGAATCCACAAGAAGCCCAACCCGAAAAATCCCCATGATAGGATGGCGGCCATGAAACGGAGCAAAGCCTGTTTCCAGCTGATGGTTTTTTTGTCTAGCGTGAGCACTTTTATTTTCCATGCGCGTAGCCCCAACGTTTGTCCGCCATGAGTCCAAAACCAGGCGTAAAAGAAGAAGCTGACGAGTATTAGATACAGGGGGAAAAAGAACTGTCGGGTAGAGAAGGCTTCGCCCCCGTTTAAAGGAAGCGCAAACGCAGTCGCGACAAATAAAACGGCGATCAGCAGTAGAAGGTCGTAAAACAGCGCTGTTAGACGACGTAAAAAACCAGGATTAGAATTGTAATTATTACCTGGTTTTTGTTGCGTGTTCTTTATTGGCTCGGCCAATTAAACTTTAAATAAAGCTAGTTTTTGACCAAAATACATACACATCGCCATTAGCGATCCCAGCATTACGACAGAAAACAGGAATGGCGGTCTATGAAACAGAAGAATGAAGAAATCTGTTGCAAAAAGGCTGGTTAATAAAGGTTGGTCAATTAAGCTATTAAGAATCTTTTTGAACATAACAATTCCAGTCAAGCACGCTGATGATTGTGCGAGTGTTTAAAAAAAGGGTTGTACGATCTTTTATCTGGTGCGTGCAATACAATCTAAATTAGAATTGCCGGTAAAAAATCAGAATGGTGATTCTACTCCATTCAAAAGGGGAATGTAAAAGAAACTTGCGGATTGGGTTAGAATTCATTAGCAATGATATAATCAAAATAATTAGAGAATTAATAAGGTGTAAAGACTATTTTAAACTTCCTTAAAAAAATCATTCATTCAGTCAGAAATGGCGCTGAACCGGTCGCCGCAAAGCTCAAAATATATTCGCGCGCGGAACATAATGTTTCACGAGCGCAGATCAGTGAGCATGCGTTGAAGGTTTTGTATCGCTTACAAAACGAAGGTTTCGACGCTTATCTGGTCGGTGGCTGCGTACGTGATTTGCTATTGGGGCGGGAGCCTAAGGATTTTGATGTCGTCACCAATGCTGATCCTGATCAAGTTAGAAAAGTATTCCGGAATTGCCGGTTAATTGGGCGCAGGTTTCGTTTGGCGCATGTGTATTTTGGCCGGGAAATTATTGAAGTTGCGACATTTCGAGGTGCGGAAGAACAGCAAAGCGACAGGCAGGTGCTCAACAAGGAAGGGCGGCTGTTGCGGGACAATGTTTACGGTACGATTGAGGAAGATGTTTGGCGTAGGGATTTTACCGTTAATGCGCTCTATTACAATATCAAGGATTTTTCTGTCGTCGATTACGTCGGCGGCATGGCTGACCACAAAACCGGGACACTCAGGCTTATCGGCGACCCCGAAATGCGTTTTCGTGAAGATCCCGTGCGCATGTTGAGGGCGGTGCGCTTTGCGGTCAAACTCGGCTTTAAACTGGATCGCGAATGCGAGAAAGCGATACACAATGATGCTCATTTGCTGGCCAGTATACCGTCTGCCCGGCTTTATGATGAGGCGTTAAAGTTGTTTTTAACCGGTTATGCGTTGCAAACTTTTGAAATGCTCAGGCATTACGGGCTTTTTCAGGTACTGTTTCCGTCCACCGAGAACAGTTTGGCGGTTGAAGAAAGCGGTTTCCCCCGGCTGTTGTTGATTAAAGCGCTGGAAAACTCGGATAACAGGATAGCCGAGGGCAAAACGATTACGGCTTACTTTTTGTTGGCGGCCTTTTTGTGGGAGCCGGTGCGAATATTGGCCAAAGAAAAAATGTCAACACAAGGCATGGATGAGTTTTCTGCCTATCAGGATGCCGCCAGTGAGATTATTGCCGGACAGATCAGAAGCACAGCGCTCCCGCGTCATATCAGCATGGCTATGCGGGAGGTTTGGAGTATGCAGCCCAAATTTAATGCGCGCATCGGCTCTAAACCCAGTCGCTTGATCGGGCATCCTCGTTTTAGAGCAGGTTATGACTTTTTGTTGTTGCGCTCCGAGACCGGTGGAGCCGACCCTGAATTGGCTGAGTGGTGGACGCGGTATCAGGGTGCCAGTGAAAATGAACAAAGAAAAATGACCCAACCGCCGCGCCGCACTCAAGGCAGCAAGCCAGGGCGCAAAAGAAGCTATCCTAAAAAGTCTAACGATAGTGCGGTAAAAACAGAATCTTAACGTATTCGATAGCGATGAAAAATGCAGCAGCCGAGCGGGTGATAGCTTATCTAGGTTTGGGGAGTAACCTTGCAAATCCTGCCCTGCAAATAACATCAGCGCGCATCGCAATAGCCGCGATAGCCGGAGTGGAAGAGCGGGCCTTTTCCAGTTTGTACCGTAGCTTGCCGATGGGGCCGCAAGATCAGCCCGATTACGTTAATGCGGTGATGTGCATCGCAACCAGCTTGCCGCCGATGGATTTACTGCATAAGCTGCAACTGATAGAAAATGACCAAGGTCGGGTCAGAAAAACCGAGCGTTGGGGCGCAAGAACGCTGGATCTGGATGTGTTGGTCTATGGCGAGCAGATGATTGAGCTGCCTGATTTAATCGTGCCTCATGTCGGCATTTGCGACAGGGCTTTTGTTTTGTATCCCTTATATGAAATTTCTCCAGAATTATTGATACCCGGAAAGGGCAATATTGCCGATTTGCTAGCCCAATGTCCCATGAATGGCCTGAAGCGGCTGGATTAATCCTATCTCTGCAAACCGTCTGAATAAAATGACCCCATATTCCTCCTCAGCTATGCTAAAGCCATTGTCCATTACCGATCTGGCCGCTATGAAGCAGCGCGGCGAGAAAATTTCCTGTTTAACCGCTTATGATGCTGCCTTTAGCGCATTGATTGATAAGGTGGGGGTCGATGTGATGCTGGTCGGGGACTCTCTGGGCATGGTCATTCAGGGGCATGAGACGACGCTTCCTGTGACCGTCAGGGACATGGTTTATCACACCCGGTGCGTCAGCAACGCTAGACAGCGGGCGTTTATCATCGCCGATTTGCCGTTCATGAGTTATGCCACCTCGGTTATGGCCGCCCAAAATGCGGCTAAATTAATGCAGCTTGGCGGTGCGCAAATGGTTAAGCTGGAAGGGGCGCGGATCGATTGCGTCAGTTTTCTGGTCGATCAGGGCATTCCGGTTTGCGGGCATTTAGGCTTGTTGCCGCAATCGATCAATCAATTGGGCAGTTATAAGGTACAGGGCAAGGAGCAGGCGGCTGCTGAAAAAATGCTTGTCGATGCGCAGCAGTTGCAACAAGCGGGTGCGGGGTTGCTGGTATTGGAATGTGTCCCGGCAGCTTTGGCTAAAGACATTAGCTCACAGTTGACGATTCCAGTCATCGGCATTGGAGCAGGCGTAGACTGCGACGGGCAGGTACTGGTGCTTTATGACATGCTCAATATCGGCACCGTCAAGCGCCCGCGTTTTTCCAGAAATTTTATGGATGATGCAACGAATATTGAAGAAGCCATTGCGGCTTACCATCAGGCGGTCAAGCAGTCCTTGTTTCCTGCGGCCGAACACAGTTTTTAAAGTTTATGCGCATAGTTAATACAGTTTCGGAACTGCGCGATGCCGTTAAGACGTGGCGCTCAGTAGGACAGCGTGTTGCCTTGGTGCCGACGATGGGCAATTTACACGCAGGCCATCTGGCGTTGGTGAATGAAGCCAGGAAAAATGCGGATCGGGTGGTGGTTAGTCTCTTTGTAAATCCCACCCAATTTGGGGTAGGTGAAGATTTTGAGACCTATCCCCGCACTGAGCAAGAAGATCAGGAAAAGCTCGTTGCCTCCGGCGCGGATTTGTTATTCCTGCCGGTAGTTTCGGAAGTTTATACGCCGGATGCCAAAACGGTCGTGTCGGTAACCGGCCTGTCCGAATGGTATTGCGGCGCGGCTAGACCGGGGCATTTTGATGGGGTTGCGACTGTTGTATGTAAGTTATTCAATATCGTGCAGCCGGATGTTGCCTTATTTGGCTTGAAAGACTTTCAGCAGTTGACGGTGATACGGACGATGGTCAGGGATCTGGATATTCCTGTTGATATAGTTGGCGTGGAAACGGTGCGGGAAGCCAGCGGTTTGGCGATGAGTTCCAGAAACGGCTATTTGACTGCCGAGGAAAAAACGGTCGCAGCAAAGTTGTATCAATCCTTGTGTGCGGCACGGGATGCTGTGTTAGCGGGGCGGCAGTCTTATGAAGACATAGAGCGTAAGGCGATGCTGTTTTTGCAGGAATCCGGTTTTCAGCCGGATTATTTTAGTGTATGTAGAATCAGCGACTTAAAAAAAGCAGGCGCAGGTGATGTGGAGTTGGTTTTGTTGACGGCGGCACGCTTAGGTAAAACCCGGCTAATCGATAATATTTGTTTTTCCAGAAATCCCCTTTAGCCAAGGGTCGGTAATTTAAAGGCTAAAAGTTGATGCATTGTTGCTAATAATGGATAATGCACGGTTCTTAAAGGTTTTATTTAGTTTTTATTATGCAAATCACGATGCTTAAAGCGAAGTTACACAGAGCCACCGTGACCCACTCGGAATTGGGTTATGAGGGTTCTTGTGCGATTGACGGCAATATTCTCGATTTATCGGGTATCAGGGAATACGAGCAGATACAGATTTATAATATCAATAACGGTGCGCGTTTTACGACTTATGCTATTCGTGCGGAAAATGGATCGGGGTTGTTTTCAGTTAACGGCGCTGCCGCCCGTCTGGCGTGTCCTGGCGATCTGATTATTGTTTGCGCCTTTGCGATAGTGGATCAAAAGGAAGCGGAAAGCCACAAGCCTACCCTGATTTATTTCAACGAAAAGAACCAAGTCCAGCGTTCAGCTAGCTCCATTCCCGTCCAAGCCGCCTCTGTTTGATCGTCTGTTTTATCCGTGCTATTCCAATACATTAAGCGAAGTTATTTAGCCTTCTGGAAGCTATTAGCCTAATAATTTTGGCGATGGCTGAAATATATTGTTAATCAGGGGAATTTAACAGGCTCCATAGGTTTGCATCACTTTTAATCGCACCCTCAACGTCAAGCAAACATCTGTCCATGAATTTTTTGTATCAGTATGGGCATATTTAATCGCTTTTAGGCTGCATTGCATCAAAACCCTGTTCTCTGTATCCTGCACCGCATGCAAATAAATCTGATTTCAGTAGGAAACCGTATGCCGGGCTGGGTGCAGCAAGGCTATGACGAATATGCCAAACGCTTGCCCCGCGAATGCGAACTGGTACTTAAGGAAATTGCGCCGGGCAAACGCACCAAAAACAGCGATGTCGCTAGAATTGTTAAAGAGGAGGGCGAGCGGATGATTGCGGCAATCACCCAAAGCACGCATATTGTAACTTTGGATATCCCCGGTAAATCCTGGACGACTCCCGAACTGTCCCAAGCGATGCAACGCTGGCTGGAAAGCGGGCAGCATGTCTCGTTATTAATCGGCGGGCCGGAAGGTTTGGCGGATTCGGTTAAACAACTGGCGCGGGAATCGTGGAGCTTGTCCAAGCTGACTTTTCCCCATCCGTTGGTGCGCATCGTGGTCGCCGAACAGCTGTATCGCGCCTGGAGCATCCTTCACAACCATCCCTATCATCGCTAATGAGTACACAGATTATTCTCGCTTCAGCTTCCCCTCGCCGGAAGGAATTGTTGGATCAGATCAGGATTAGTTATAGCGTTACCCCGGTCGATATTGACGAGACGCCGCTGCCTAATGAAGCACCTTTGGATTATGTGCAGCGATTAGCTGCCGAAAAATCTGCGGCATGTGTCCTGCTCCTGGGCGACAGGTTATCGTCAGGGATGGTGTGTATGCCGCAAGCCCTTCGTCTACGCTCAGGAGAGCCCTGCGGGGAACAGGCGCGGCGACCGGTTTTGGCGGCCGACACCGCCGTGGTGTTGGGCGATCAGATTATGGGCAAACCTAAAGATCGGGATGACGCCCTTGCCATGTTAAGGCAGTTGTCCGGTAAAATGCACCGGGTTTACACTGCGGTTTCGTTGAGGGGGAGCGAGCATGGACAGGCGGTGAGTATTACCGAAGTGACTTTTCGGTTGTTGAGCGAACCCGAAATAGCGGCCTACTGGCAAAGTGGCGAACCCTGCGACAAAGCCGGTAGTTATGCTATTCAAGGCATGGGCGGTGTATTTGTGGCATCGATAAACGGCAGTTTTTCCGGCGTAGTCGGTTTGCCGCTATTTGAAACCGCAGAACTTTTATCCAGGCAAGGCATAGGGTTTTTTAAATGAGTGAAGAAATTTTAATCAACGTTACCCCGCCTGAGACGCGTGTGGCGGTCATTGAAAATGGCGTTTTGCAGGAATTGATTATCGAACGGACCCGGCAGCGGGGTTTGGTGGGTAATATCTATAAAGGTGAAGTGTGCAGGGTTTTGCCCGGTATGCAGGCGGCTTTTGTCGAAATAGGACTGCCCAGGGCGGCGTTTTTGCATCTTTCCGACTTGTGCGCCAAGGATCTGGAAAAAAAAGGCTCGGAAAACATCGAGCATTATCTGCATGAAGGCCAGCATATTATCGTGCAGGTGTTCAAAGATCCGTTGGGCAGCAAAGGTGCCCGGTTAACTACCGAAATATCGATACCGTCGCGGTTTCAGGTCTATATGCCTTATGCGCACAATTCCGGCGTATCCCAGCGGATTGAATGCGAGGCCGAGCGGGTTCGATTAAGAGCTTGTCTCGAGGCTTTCAGGCAGGAGCATCAATGCGGCGGTTTTATTGCAAGGACAGCGGCAGAATGCGTGGATGAAACGGTATTGATTGCCGACATGACGTTTTTGCTGAAACTGTGGGAGTCGATAGCCGCCAAAATTGCCGGCGCCAAGCCCAGGCAGTTTATCCATAAGGATTTGCCGCTAAGCATCAGAACCTTGCGGGATTTGTACCGCGAAGGCATTGAGCGGGTGCGGGTGGATTCACGGGAAACCTATCACCGCTTGATTGAGTTTGCAGAGACGTTTGCGCCGGAAATCGTGCCGGTTATTGAGCATTACACCGGCGAGCGTCCGGTGTTCGATATTTACAGTGTCGAAGATGAAATTCAAAAAGCGCTAGAACGTAAGGTCAATCTGAAATCGGGCGGGCATCTGGTGTTCGACCAGACCGAATCGATGACCACTGTCGATGTGAATACCGGGGGTTATGTCGGCGGTCGCAATTTGGAAGAAACTATTTTTAAGACCAACCTTGAAGCGGCGCAGACCATTTCCAGGCAGCTTCGGCTTCGGAACCTTGGCGGTATCATCATCATCGACTTCATCGATATGCAAAGTGCGGATCATAAAAAGCAGGTTTTGCAGGCGTTCGAGCGGCATCTTGAAAAAGACCACGCGAAAACCAACATCACCGAAGTGTCGGTGCTTGGGTTGGTGGAAATGACCCGAAAACGAACCCGTGAAAGCCTGGAACATATCCTTTGTGAGCCTTGTAGCGCCTGTGGCGGTCGGGGCGTTTTGAAGACTGCAGAATCCATGTGCCTGGAAATATTCCGGGAGATTATTCGCGAAGTCAGGCAGTACAAGGTGCAGAAGATTTTGGTGCTGGCCTCCAATGAAGTGGTGGAAATGCTGCTGGATGAAGAAGCCGATATGCTGGCTGAACTGGAAGTCTTTTTGAGTGTACGCATCAAGTTCAGGGCTGAGGCAGAATATAATCAGGAACAGTATGATGTGGTGTTGCTTTAAATTAAGGCGAAGGGCGAAAGGTGCAAGGTTTTTTACGCGCTCAGATTTTTTTTCATTCTAATGATGAAT
>JBCKWP010000043.1:0-13125 GCA_038922455.1 Methylobacter sp.
GTTTCCGCTCCAGAGGGTTTGAAGTGTACGATTCAGGTCAGATTGATGTCCGATGGTACGGTGATAGATGTCGTGGTTGTTACCAGCAGTGGGGATGAGGCTTTTGACCGCTCAGCGGAAAATGCTGTTCATAAAGCATCGCCGCTTCCGGTACCTAAAGATAAAGAATTGTCGGCTAAAGAGTTTAAGTCATTTAAGTTCTTGTTCGACCCGGATCGCTCCAGATAAAATTAGAAACACGGTATTATCATTACAAAGATGTCGTTGATGAGTAGACGCCAATTATTTGAGTCCTTTTTCGGTTAAGTTACTGAGGTAAACAAGTGAGTTTTTTTAGAAAAATTTTGTTGATGGGACTGGTTTGTTTCTATGTGCCAAGTAGTTATGCAGAGCTGACCATTGAAATTACTGAGGGCATTGAGAGTGCATTGCCTATTGCAGTGGTTCCTTTTGCTATGCAAGGGGCAGCGGGCGTTCCGGTCGATGTGAGTTTCGTGGTCGATGCGGACTTAGGGCGTAGCGGTTATTTTAAAATGCTGGATAAACAAGGTATGCCAGGGAGACCCAGTACTGCCGAGGCGATTCAGTTTAATGACTGGCAGGCTCTAGGCCAGAATTACATGGTTATCGGTCAGGTGACTGAAAATCAGGGGCAGTATAATGTCCAGTTTCAATTGTTCGATGTCTATAAGGGCCAACCAGTAATGGGTTACCGCATGACATCGTCGGCAGGCGACTTACGCAGAACAGCTCATCATATCAGCGATCTAATTTTTGAAAAATTAACCGGTAAAAAAGGCGTTTTTAGCGGTCGGATTGCTTACATTACCAGCAGCAGACAAGGCAGGCAAAGTACCCATAAGCTGCAAGTATCGGATGCGGATGGATTCAATGCGCAAACCATAGCTTCATCCTCAGAGCCGTTGATGTCCCCGGCGTGGTCGCCTGATGGCAGAAAATTAGCCTACGTGTCATTTGAGAAAAAATCAGCCGCAATTTATATTCAGACCTTGGCTACCGGAGAGCGGGCGAGAGTTGCCGAATTCTCCGGTATCAATGGCGCACCTTCCTGGTCGCCCGATGGAGGGAAATTGGCTTTGACTTTATCTAAAGATGGCAGTCCCGATATTTACATCTTAAATCTGGTGACGCGTTCCTTAACTAAATTGACTAGAAATTCTGCAATTGATACCGAGCCCACCTGGTCTCCTGACGGCAGTAGCATTGTTTTTACCTCGGATCGAGGCGGAAAGCCGCAGTTGTATATTGTGTCAAGTCAGGGCGGGGAAGAAAAAAGGCTGACATTTTCAGGGAATTATAATGCCAGAGCCAGTTTTTCGCCGGATGGCAGAAGTATAGCGATGGTGCATGGCAATGGCAGTGATTATCGTATCGCTGTGATGGAGTTGGCGACCAAGTCGATTAATGTAATAACTGATGGTCGATCCGATGAATCCCCAAGTTTTGCACCGAATGGCAGTATGATTTTGTATGCTTCCCGAAAAGGCAATGCAGGTTACTTATCGGCCGTATCATTGGATGGTAAAATGCAACAGAAGCTGGTGTTTGATGGCAGTGAAGTTCGTGAACCGGCATGGTCACCCTAATGTGATTTCCTGAAAAAACATACCCAACTGACTGGTCTTTTTGCCCATCTACTGCGTTGCAAAAATAGTTGCATAGCTCGCTATGCGCCAATTTTTGCGCCTTGTAGCTGAACAAAAAACCTGCGTCATTTGGGTATGTTTATTCTTGGAAAGCACCTAAGTTAGGTTGGATGCAACACGATTTTTTGAATTAATAGCTTACTTTTTGGAAATTAAAAATGAAATTTAAATTGAATAAAACAGTATTAGTATTAGCAATAAGCGCGGTAATCCTATCGGGTTGCAGTGAAGATGAAAAAGATGCAAGCCTGACTGACGGCACTCAAAATGCTGCCAGTGGTATCAATGATGCCTCAACCAGTGGTTTAAATAATGGATCAGACTTGTCCGGGTCGGGAATGTATCCTAATGCCGGTATAGGCCCTGAATTCAGCGATCCGAACAATCCGTTGTCAAAAGGCACCATTTATTTTATGTTAGATAGCAGTCAGGTTCAGGACGACTTTGTTCCAGTCATTGCAGCGCATGCACAATATCTGGTGGCGCATCCTGGTCAACGTGTTGTCATGGAAGGTCACGGTGATGAACGTGGTTCGCGTGAGTACAACATCGCACTGGGTGAGCAACGCGCAAAATCCATAGCCAGTATGTTGAAAGTGCAAGGTGTATCTGACGGTCAGTTAGAAGTCGTCAGTTACGGCGAAGAAAAGCCAGCGTCATTTGGGCACGACGAAGCATCTTGGGAGCTTAATCGTCGCGTTGAATTGGTTTATCAAGGCAAATAAATGAAAGCTCGTCTTGTCATACTGTTGCTGTGTGTTTGCAGCGCTGTAAGTGCTGAATCGTTGCCGCCGGTTATCGACAATTCAATGTATCCGGAGGGTGAGGTCAGTTCTGTAAAACCGGCTGCTAGCAATGCGCTGTATGAAGTGATGAAGCGGCTGGAGCAATTGCAAACTGACGTGCGACTGCTTACAGGCGAGATGGAAGAACAAGCTTATCTTCTTGCCGAGATGAAGAAATCGCAAAGCACGATGTATTCGGACTTTGACGAGCGCATGCAAGGCCTGGAGAAAAAAGCTGAAGGTGTTAAGCCAGCGGTTGCTGAAAACTCCCAGATGCAAGAGGATTCGGTAGAGCCTGAAGCTAAGGTGAGCGAGCCTCAAGTTGTGGCTCCAGTCGTAGCCCCAAAACAGGATGCTGTGCAAGCCTCGAGCGAAGCTTCCGCTCCTGCTAATTCTCCGGTAGGCGATGAAAAGCAGCAATACCAACAGGCCTATGAAGCACTTAGAAATGGGCATAGAGGCAAGGCAATCGCTGAATTCAGTGCATTGTTGGGTAAAAATCCTAAGGGTGAGTATGCGAACAATGCTCAGTATTGGTTGGGCGAGGCCTATAGGATTAATCAGGATATTGATCCGGCGCGTAAAGCCTTTAATAGCGTAATTGAAAATTATCCGGGGAGCGCAAAAGTGCCTGATGCTTTATTGAAGCTGGCTACTATTGAGATCGATCAGAAAAATGCAGTCAAGGCGCGTGAATATTTGACACGCGTTACCGTGGATTTTCCGGGCTCTACAGCGGCTCGATTGGCGGCGAAAAAAATACTGTTGCTTGATGATATTAAATAAGGCGTAGTTGTGACTTTGTTACGCATAACTGAAATTTTTCATTCGTTACAGGGTGAGTCGAATACCGTAGGTCTGCCCACTGTATTTATTCGGCTCACCGGCTGTCCATTAAGATGCGTTTATTGCGATACGGCCTATGCTTTTACCGGCGGTAAAAAAATAGAGATTGATGCCGTTATTGCAGAGGCCGAGCAATACGGCACCCGGCATATCACCGTAACCGGGGGCGAACCTTTGGCGCAGCCAGCCTGTCTTGAGTTAATGACAAAGCTACTTGATAAAGGTTATATCGTTTCACTTGAAACCAGTGGTGCGCTTGATGTCTCGGAAGTCGATTCGCGTGTAGTTAAAGTCATGGATCTTAAGGCGCCAAGTTCAGGGGAATTAAGTAAAAACCGTTATCAAAATATCGAATATCTGACCGCAAAAGATCAGGTTAAGTTTGTTATCGGTAATGATGAGGATTATGACTGGTCGAAGGCTATTTTAACCGAATATAATTTGCCTAATCGTTGCGACATATTGTTTTCGCCGGTGTGGGGGCAGCAAAATCCGACCGAGCTTGCCGAAAAAATTCTTAAGGACAGATTGCCTGTCCGTTTTCAACTCCAACTACATAAAATACTTTGGGATGATGCTCAAGGTAAGTAAACCGACATGCAAAAAAAAGCCATAGTTCTCCTGTCCGGGGGATTAGATTCACTTACCGTACTTGCCCTTGCAAAAAAGCAGGGCTTCAAATGCTACGCCTTAAGCTTTGATTACGGTCAGCGGCATAATGCCGAGCTGATAGCGGCTGCACAAATAGCGGCAGATTATCAAGTTGAGGATCATAAAATCATCAAACTGGGTTTGGGTTCGATTGGCGGCTCCGCGCTGACCGACGAGCATATTGCCGTGCCCAGCTCCCCGCAGGAGGGCATACCGGTAACCTATGTGCCGGCAAGGAACACGATTTTTCTATCCTTTGCCTTAGGTTGGGCAGAAGTTCTAAAATTAACCGACATCTTTATCGGTGTTAATGCCGTGGATTATTCCGGTTATCCAGATTGCAGGCCAGAATTTATCAAAGCTTTCCAGCAACTGGCGAACCTTGCTACCAAGGCGGGAGTGGAAGGCGAGCATTTCACCATACATACCCCATTGATTGCACTCAGCAAGTCGGAAATCATTAAGCAGGGTATTGAATTAGGTGTGGATTATCGACGCACAGTCTCCTGTTATTCCGCCGATGAACAAGGCCGTGCCTGTCGAGTCTGTGATGCCTGTCGTTTAAGAAAAATAGGCTTTGCTGAAGCTAAGATACAAGACTCGACCCGGTATCAATAAAGCTAAAAAAGGTTGCCATAGCTGGATTAGTCGGTATAATAGGCATTCTTTGTTGGGTCGATAGCTCAGCTGGTAGAGCACCGCACTTTTAATGCGATGGTCCCGGGTTCGAATCCCGGTCGACCCACCAGCAAAGACAATAAATACAAGCAGTTAGCTTAACATGGCGACTGCTTTTTTTATGTCTAAAATATCAGTGTAGTAAATTTGTCACGTAAAACCTTCTAACCTATTGGCATGCTCCGCAAGATGCTCGAGCGACAAATGCGCATTACCATCTTCACATCCTTCCAAGCTCCTTTAATACATATAACGGCGTACCTTGTTGTACATGCTGGATCGCCCAGATGTGTCGCAAATCATGCCAGCGAAAGTCTTTGATATCCGCACGTTTCAATGCTTTACGCCAAACATGGTTATTTATCCTTGCAACTGGATTGCCTCAATAGGTAAACACAAACTCCGGGTTTTTGCCGATTTTCTGCAAAATGACATTTAATATAGCACCCCCCGAAATCCGGACAATAGTTTAAGCTATGCCTTTTTGGAAAATTAGAGGCAGGAAATAAGCGAAGCAAACGGAAGATTTTTACAGGTGCGCAAGAAGCCAAGGCTGCATTATTAGAAGCAGTCAAGGGCTTGATGACCATCAATGATATTGTTTAAGAGCACGGTATACATCCGACTCAAGTGGGTTATGGAAAAAGAGTTGCTAGACAATGCCAGTGGTCTGTTTGACGGCAAGCGAGGACCGAAACCAGTCAATGTCCAGAGCGATCCTGACCGGTTATACGCCAAGCCTGTCCTGAGCGAGTCGAAGGGATCGGGCAATTGAACATGGAACTGGATTGGCTTAAAAAAGCCTAGGATCAGTCTGTAGAGGAGTGCCAGGACTGGACACCCAAAAAATAGAACGTAAAAACTTAAATCTACTGACGTGGATAAAGCGATTAACCCGAAAAACGATTTGTTTCAGTTTCTCCAAGTCAGCAGTTATGCATGATACTGTTATCGGATTGCTGATTAATAAAGTTGCAATTAGAATCGATATCCATGCAAAAATACAGGTCTAATCCATTACCGTCTGATCGATTTGATTTCCGGCATTTCGGAAAATTTCATCAAAAAAGCTTTATGATGTTTATGTGCATTGCAGTAGGTCAATGTCAATTCGACCATACCATTGTCATTGAGCGTTTTACTGACTGAACTTGGCGGGATTCTGTAATCCTCCAGAACCGAATCGACTTTTACGCTGGTTTTGCCGCCGCCGTCATCATAAATCAGCGTAACGTTGGCATAGTAACAGGAACCCAAATAGCGGTTTTCCACCTGCGTTAACAGGATCAATAGCAATAACACGGCACTGGTTAAGCCGATTGCCGCGCCGCCGTAACCGACACCGCAGAGCATACCAATCGCGGCCATAACCCAAATAGTTGCGGCAGTCGTTAGTCCCCTGATGCGGACGGTATCATGCAAAATGGCGCCGGTGCCTAAAAAGCCGATACCCGAAACAATTTGCGCCGCGACCCGTCCATGGTCGCCGTCATCGCCCGCCAACAGGTAGGAAACCATCGTGAACAGCGCGGAGCCCAGCGCAATCAGGATCATAGTGCGCAAGCCGGCGGGTTTGATATTTTTCTCCCGCTCCCCGCCGATTAACGTCCCGCAGAGTATCGCGCACACGACCAGAGCTATCTGCGCCCAGGGCGCGACGAGCAGGTCATACCAGTCTCCGAATAACCACTTCATTGTTGCGTCTCCTCATCTAAGGGTTGTGATTGGACAAAAGCAGGCTTGATAATCTATCCATTATTAATGAGTCGGAAAAAAGGGTAAAACCTGACAACCTTTACAACAGGGCATTTAATACAGGAGCAATAAAGAATGTAAGCCAAGCTACAGGTGCATTAATGTTTTAACAAGCTACTGGAGGTTACGCGTTGGATTCCATAATTTGCCTTAAAGAACCACCTGAAATTGCTTATAATAAAAATTTAAGAGAAAACCTAAGGATTTCCTATGCCCCCGTTAGCAACATCTGAGCCTGAGACATGGCTGAAGGACTATGGCGACATGCTGTATCGTTATGCGCTGCTGAGAGTGCGCTCGGAAGCTACCGCTGAGGATCTGGTGCAAGACACGCTGTTAGCCGGGCTTCAGGGATTTAAAAACTTTACCGGACAATCGACAGTCCGAACCTGGCTGGTAGGTATTTTGAAGCATAAGATTATCGACCACTTCCGAAAAAACCGGCACGAAACGTCAACGCTCAGCGAAACAGACCTGGGCGATGATTTATTGGCTCATCAGTTTGATGAAGAGGGAAACTGGCAAGTCTCGTTGGTAGAATGGGCAACCCCGGATAAATCTTTAGATAATGAACAATTCTGGCAAGTGTTTAATGACTGTCTGTCCAGACTGCCTAAAAATATGGCTGATTTATTCATGCTGCGTACCTTGGAAGATTTGTCCAGTGAAGACTGCTGTAAGGTTCTGGATCTTAATTCGACTAATCAATTGTGGGTTACCTTGTCGCGAACCCGCATGAAACTCCGGCAGTGTCTGGACACTCACTGGTTCACTAAAGAGTAAAAAACCATGCTTAAATGTAAACAAGTCATAGACCTGGCTTCCAATAGTCTCGATACATCGTTACCCTGGCGAATACGCTGGCAAATGAAATTTCATTTGTTAATGTGTAAAAACTGCCATCGTTACCTTAAACAATTACAGTTTATACAGAGGGCAGCGGCTAGCATTAACAATCACTATCTGACTATTTCATTACCCGATGTTGCCCGTAAACGCATTAGCAATAGGATAAAAGGCGGCAAGCAATAAAAATGCAGGAGCGGTTTAAGTCGCTCTTGCAAAATAATCGTCAGTAACTCACCTTAACATCCGCGATCCAGCCATCGCGCAACCAGGTCTGTAGAAAGCCCGCCGCCTTCATCACCACTTGTTCTTCATCCAGCCATGCGCACAAGCCTTCACAGATCTCGGCAAAACATTGCCCCTGCATAAAGGCGTCCAGGGCAAACGTCTCCTCAGCCGGTAAGGACTGGAATAAAAGTTTGAGCTGTTGCCGCCAGATTATCCAGGCTTGCGACTCGGAATTTGCTGCAAACGCTGGCAGGGGTTCTTTGTGATTCGATGCCTGCCACACTTGAGGGGCATTGTAGTTTAAATCGATCCGGCGTAAAGACGGATGAAAACGCAGCTTGAGCGACGGCCAATCAGTGGGATCGATGGCCGCCAATTGCTGGTAATCGGTCAAAGCGCATTCAGGGGCGTCGAAGGCCTCGCTCAGCGCCCATTCAAAGATCGCCAAATCCTTTGCAGGCGGCTGCCCGGCATAGAGCGGTGTTGCCGCCAGAAAGTGAGGCAGATGGCGTTCAAACCAGCGGATGGCATCATACAGTAAGTTGATGGTCGCATCGGTTCCCTACCGATTGCGACACTCCCACCATCCCTGGCGGTCGTCGGTCGGAAAATGCACGTTGGTCTTGAGCACGAATGAATCGCAACGGGCTTTGATCAAGCCGTGAATGTCCAGGTCGAGTAAGTCATAACCCGCCCGAATGACTTCCACGTCGATGCGTGCCATGATCTCAGGCGTGAGTAGACTTAAATTGTCCTTAATGGTTTGCAGGCGATAGTTTTTGTCATCCCACTCGCTGTGCCCCAGCATTTTCCGCAGGGTTCTGTGTTGGTTGGCCAATTCTTGAATCCGGTCGGTCGCAGCGGTTCCCTATCGATTGCGACACTTCCACCATCCCTGGCGGTCGAAATCGGTGTTCAAGGCTACACGCAAGGTGCCCAAAAGCAGAATGGTTCATTGATTCATGCCGGGACAACCCCGCTCAGATGAAACGGGAATGGCTTTGCCGTCTTGTTGTTGGGTCGGAATGATTTCCTCAAGTATTTTAAACACCTTGGCCTTTAGAGACGCGTTGGTATAAATTTCCTGGAGACCCAGCAAGACTAACGGAATATCATCACACGGGAAGTGACGTCGATGTTGATGGCACCGATGTCGGTTTGACCGGGGGACAGTTGCAGGGGGATGATGGTTCTCATGGGCAGTCCCTCAGTAAAGTTTTAGGCTGATTGCTTGTCGAACAACGCCACCTGATACTACAATTACTTTAATATCAATAGGTTGTGAATATAGGTAGTTTTTTTCTTGGCAAATTCTTGTAATCTTTATGCGACTATTTTACCATAACATACTGTTATTTATGAGAAATTAATTATTCGTTCAAGCACTAAATAAATGGATAAATAATCTCTGCAAGCTATTTTTCAACCAAATCCTATTTGGAAAAATAGGTAACTGAAAGATCATAAACAGGTTCTAAGATAGACTGAAAAATCCCACGGGCAGCTATCGTAATCGTAGCAGATTCTCAGTTTAATTTCGGCTTATTGCGTCGAGTGATTTAATGGATTCTGCTAGAGGTTATAACGCCGTTTTTGACTGCTATGCTTTTCAATCGCTGAAAAAACATTTATAATGCGCGGTTCTTAGGGGCTGTCCGCTCCTCCTTGCTTTACCATCTTTATTAAGATAGAGGTGGGAGGCTTAACCGAAAGGAAAAATTATGCGACATTATGAAATTATCTTTTTAGTCCACCCTGACCAGAGTTCTCAGGTTCCAGGGATGATCGAGCGTTATAAATCAACCATCGAAGCCACATCCGGTAAAATTCATCGCTTGGAAGACTGGGGTCGTAGACACTTAGCCTATCCAATTAATAAAATTCATAAAGCGCATTATGTGCTGATGAATATTGAGTGCGATCAGGCTACCTTGGAAGAATTAGAAAGCGGCTTCCGATTTAATGATGCTATTTTGCGGAGCATGACGTTATTGCAAAAAGCAGCCATTACTGAAGCTTCCATCATTGCCACATCAACAGCTGAAGAAAATAAAGTAGCTGAATCAAGAGCCAAAGATGCGGCGGCCAGAGAAGCGGTAGCTGCTGCAGAGGCGGATGATGCTGGTCTGGATGATGTCAACGCAAGCGCTTCCGAATAAAACCTTTAACACTTGGATTTACGAGAATTATTATGGCACGTAACATTAGACGCAAAAAATTCTGCCGATTCAGTGCAGAAGGTGGAACACAGATTGATTACAAGGATCTGGATTTATTGAGCGATTACATCACTGAAACCGGAAAAATTGTTCCTAGCCGGATTACAGGAACCAGCGCCAAGTATCAACGGCAGTTATGTGTTGCAATTAAACGTGCTCGTTTTATTGCATTACTGCCTTTCTGCGACGCTCACAAATAACACGCTGGACGATCAGTGGGCTTTTTAGCGGAGTACATTATGCGGGGCAGGATGCAAGCCATGATAGTGGCTGCGACTCTTGCCTTGGTGTCGCTGGTCATGCCCCCTGTGAGTATAGTAAGTTCAGCCTCGGTTGCTCTTGTCACTTTAAGGCGGGGAGCTATGGAAGGCTTCATTGTTTTGGCGTGTTCAACTGCGGTAGCGGCGGTAATGGGTTTTTTCCTGTTAGGGAATTACCAGTTTGTATTGCTTTACGGGATGGTGTTGTGGGTTCCTGTCTGGTTGATTTCAATTATTTTAAGAGAAGGACGGTATTTATCTCTGACGGTTGAAATTGCGGTATTGCTTGGTGTTATGGGGGTCGTTGGTTTTTATCTCTATGATGCCGAGTCGGCGGTGATGTGGAAGGCTATACTTTCACAAATGGTGCCTTCAAATGCCCCTGTTGAAGATATTCAGCATACCTTGGACATGCTTTCCCATTATATGACTGGCATAGTGGCAGCGGCCGCAGTTTTTGGGCTGCTGTTTGGCTTGTTTCTAGGGCGGTGGTGGCAGGCTTTGCTGTATAATCCTGGTGGCTTTAGGCAGGAGTTTTTGTCATTAAAAACGCATCCCAGGTTGGCTATAGGCACTATTGCAGTTTTAGTTGTTGCATCACTAAGTTCCGGTGTGATTTCTGAGGTATCGTGGAATATCGCTATTTTACTGTTTGTGCTGTACACCTATACCGGAACGGCAGTATTGCATACTCTATTTGCCTCGATGAAAATGGGCCGATTTATAGTGCCGATGTTTTATGTGACATTGTTTTTGATACCCCATGCCATGCTGCCGGTTGCTTTAGTTGGACTGGGCGATACCTGGATGAACTTGCGAAATAAAATTTCGAATCAACACACGTCTTAATGGCGTAAAAAATAGCCGGATAAAATCCGAAAAACGAGGTAATAAAAGATGGAAGTTATTCTTCTTGAAAAGATAGCAAACTTGGGTAGCCTGGGCGATAAAGTCGTCATTAAATCAGGTTATGCTAGAAACTATCTTCTCCCATACGGTAAGGCCGTTGCTGCAACAGCCACTAAAATTGCTGAGTTTGAAGCGCGTCGCGCAGAACTTGAGAAAGCGGCGGCTGAAAAGCTGAGTGCGGCTCAAGCGCGTGCCGTTGCTTTGAGCAAACTTCAGGTTGTCATTACCCATAAAGCGGGTGATGAAGGCAAGTTGTTTGGTTCGATAGGCACGCAGAATATCGCTGACGCGATCACCGAAGCAGGCGTTTCAGTTGGAAAGCATGAAATTCGTTTGCCTAAGGGCGTTATTCGTCAAATCGGCGAATACCAGATCGATATTCATTGTCATACCGATGTTGTCGTAAAAATGCCTATTAAAATTGCTGCTGAAGCATAATAAATACAGGTAAAAGGTTCAAGGCTGTGCATACAGTCTTGAACCTTTGTAACTTTCAGCCACAGATTAACACCGATTAAACAGATTTTCTGTGCTGTTTAGTGTAAATAAGCCGCTTAAAAGTTGGCTCATTCCCAAAATTCTTGAGCAATCCCACCTCAATAGAAGTCGCTTTCAAATAATTGAGTAGTTGTGCTTCATGTTGGGTAAGTTCTTTATACTTCAGTTTATCAGCGTTCATCTGTGTCAATCTGTGGCTGAATAGTTACGAACCTTTTTACTATGCGAGTTTTTTACTCCAGTCTTTTTTATCTGATAATCCCCTGCATAATAGTTCGCCTGATTTGGCGAGGTATTAAAGCGCCTGCCTATCGACATAGATGGGGCGAGCGATTCGCCTTCTATAAGGTAAGATTTCCCCAGAATGTTATTTGGTTTCACGCCGTTTCAGTGGGTGAGGCTGAGGCGTTATTTCCGTTAGTTAAGCAAATACAGCAACAGCACCCTGACGCAAAGTTGTTGATTACGACCACAACACCCACAGGATCTGCCCGTGTTAAAGCAGTGATGCAGGACAGCGTGGAGCATGTCTACCTGCCCTATGACATACCTTGTGCGGTCAATCGGTTTATGCAGTGTTTTAAACCACGTATAGCTGTCATCATGGAAACTGAAATTTGGCCCAACCTTTTTGCTTGTTGCGGCAAAAATGAAGTGCCTTTGTACATTATCAATGCCCGCTTATCGGAAAAGTCGGCAAGGGGTTATCAAAAAATCCCCGGTCTTGTTTATCCTGCTTTAGCCTGCGTTAAGTTGATTGCTGCGCAAACACAGGATGATGCTGATCGATTTGTTGCTATGGGTGCCAAAGCTGAAATAGTGAGAACGCTAGGTAATATAAAATTTGATATTGAAGTTCCAAGTGAAATTATTGGGCAGGGCTTACAGTTAAAAGCGGATTTGTTTGGTGGTCGGTTTGTTTGGTTGATTGCCAGCACCCATAAAGATGAAGAAGTCATATTTTTTGAAATCTATAAACAAATAAAGCAAAAAATCCCCGAATTATTGTTGGTTATTGCCCCAAGACATCCCGAGCGTTTCACCGAAGTAAAAAAACTCTGCGAGCAATATCAGTTGGCTGTGGCGAGGCGCACTTCCGGCGAAGATTGTCACCCACATATTGATGTCTATCTTGCCGATACGATGGGCGAGTTAAAGATGCTTTATGCCGCTTCTGATGCAGCGTTTGTCGGCGGTAGCATGGTACCCGTCGGCGGACATAACATTCTTGAGGCCGCAGCAGTCGGAACGCCGGTCTTGTTTGGCCCGTACATGGCGAATTTTAAAGAAATAGCGGAAGGCGTACTGCGGCAGGATGCGGCAATACAATGTCAGAATGAAAACGAAATAATCAATGCGATTATTGCCCTGCATGCAGATTCTGCATACAGGGAGTCGTTGGCTGAAAAGGGCAAGACATTTGTTCAGGAAAATCAAGGTGCAATGGCTAGAATTTTTGAACTATTGAATCAGGATATTTGATTGCAGAGCATTCTGCTCTATTCGTGTGTTTAGGAAATTCAATTATATCCAATAATGAGTTGGCTACTCATTTAAGGCGGGACAGTTTAAGGTTAAGCCGTTCGTGGTGAGTCCTTCGACTTCGCTCAGGAGAGCCTTGTCGAAGGACGAACGTTTGTACCGTCTTAAGTGGGTAGCCCTTTTTGCGAATGATGTGGTAGGTCATAGGATGTGCCGACGACAGGAGGCGAATCATTCGCGAGCGATGCGCTTCGTACCTCAGCAGATCCTATAAGCGCATCTTATCGTGTTGTCATTCTGC
>JBCKWP010000044.1:0-13028 GCA_038922455.1 Methylobacter sp.
CGGGATAATGCGGCACGGGTCACGCCAAGTTGTTTGGCCGCCTCACTTTCCAATACAAAAAGTAAAGTAAGCATTATAAACATAAACTTATTGAATCTAAGGTGTAATATGGGTGTAAAAATTGTAATTAAGGCTTTTTTGATGGTTGATAGCGCATCATTAAAATGATGACTACCCATGCCACACTTTTTGTCAGATATTACCGGAAAAAAACTTACCAAGATATTTCCGCTTACTTTGTTTAAGAGAACACGAAATTTGTTCTGTTCTCGCCTTTTTCTTCGATGAACTGATTTTTCTAGGTTTAATGATGGGACAAAATGAGGATTTTGATGGGCGTCCACTGCGCCGCCTAAAGTACTTACTTCGGGTCAGCACTTCCTACGATACTTGATGGCGGAGAGGGTTTTGCAAAGCACGCCCTTATTATAACTAAAGTTTCGGAGTTAATATTTCTCATCAAGCCTTTGTTATAGAGCAATAAAAGATAGGTTTAGTTGGAAAAGATGCATGTCTTGATTCACAAATATCGACTATTAAGTAATTGATTTATATAGAGCCAAAAGCATGTACTGGCTGTAACTAACCTACTGATTTTATAGTCGAATTAAGAAAGCAACTGATCAACTTTTCGGCATAGACGAATATTAATATTTATGCGGAACAATGACTTATTTGAAAAAATTACCAGAAATGAACTCCGAAACTTTAGTTATAATTTCATTCCCACTTCATGCTATGTGTGGATATTACCATTTAATTATATTTTGAACATCAGGCCATAGCCTCTTCTCCCTTCCATAGCACCTCGATATCAAACCGAATTGCTTTTACAGGCGATGAACTATCGCAATTCTCTGTATAAACGAGTAATATTTGCCTATATTAACCATCAGCATTGGTATTTATCAGGTTTTTCCATGACACATGCAATGATCAATCCAGCCATACTCAGCTGGGCGCGGCAGCGTGCTGGCCTGGATGTGCATGTCCTTGCTCGTAAACTGAGTGTTGACGAAAAAAAACTGGTATCTTGGGAACAGGGCGACATTCGACCAACTTTTAAGCAAGCCCAGAACTATGCTCACAACACCTACATACCGTTCGGCTATCTTTTTCTTAAACAGCCACCGAAAGACGAACTGCCAATCCCTGATTTACGCACAGTAGGAGATCATGCCACACGGGAAATCAGCATTAACTTGCGAGATGTCATACGGGATGTTTTCCAACGTCAGCTTTGGTATCAGGAATATCAGACAGAAAGAGGCGCTGACACGGTTATCGTGGTGGGCAGCTTATCTGTTCAGACTCCGGTGCTGAGGATCGTTGCTGACATGAAAGCTTACTTAGGCTTAAAACCCTGGCCAGAGCGAGGCAGCTGGGAAGACTATACTCGCGATCTGATCGCTCGCATTGAGTCTCTGGGGATTTTGGTAATGCGTAGCGGTATGGTGGGTAGTAACACTCACCGCTTACTGAATATTGACGAATTCAGGGGGTTTGCTATTGCCGATCAGTTTGCCCCCGTCATCTTTATTAATACTGCGGATTGTCCTGAAGCCCGATTGTTTACTCTAATCCATGAGTTGACCCATATATGGCTTGGCGAATCCGGTATATCTGACGCCAATCCTCATAGCCAACGTCAGGTGGAGCAGCTATGTAATGCGGTTGCAGCAGAATTTCTTGCTCCTAAAGATGAGTTCAACGCACATTGGCAAACCGATACTAACAACTGGAAAGTCAATCTACCCCTGCTGTCCAGTCATTTCCATGTCAGTCAGTGGGTAATCGCCCGTCGGGCATTGGAGCTGAACTTAATCGCTGACAGTGAATACTGGGCTTATGTGAACAAGCTACAGGCAAATTACAAGGCGCGAGAAAAAGACGGCTCCCCGACCTATAACCGGATTCAAACAGGCAAGGTCAGCAAACGTTTAGCGCAGGCTGTTGCTAGTGAAGCTTTAAGTGGCCGAATGTTACTAAGGGATGCCTGGCAGTTGATTGGTATTAAGCCAGACAAGCTGGCAGCTTATGCACGTAAGGAGCTCCAGATTTGATTTATCTGCTGGATGCCAACGCCTACATTGAAGCTAAAAACCGCTACTATCGCATGACTGTTTGCCCAGGATTCTGGGATTGGATGGATTTACGATTCGCATCTGGTCAGGTAGGCAGCATCAGTATGGTATTCGATGAGCTTAGTAAAAATGGCGATGCACTATCAGAATGGGTGAAAGCTCGACGCCCTCACTTTATAGAAGTGGATGACGAAGCAACACAGGAAGTGTTCATGAAGATTGCCCAATTTGTAATAGATCACCCCGACTATAAGGAACCCCACACCAGTAACTTTCTTGCCGTTGCTGATCCCTGGCTAATCGCCAAAGCCATAACATTGGGAGCAACTGTTGTGACTCACGAGGTGCTGGTTCCTTCGGGCAGTAAGAAAGTCAAAATCCCAAATATCTGTCGTGAATTTGATGTCGATTTCTGTAATACCTTTGATCTACTCGAATCGGTTACAGCGCAGTTTGTATTGAGTAACTAATAACTAAAGTTTTGGGGTTCATTTTAATCGCAACACCTGTCTCGCGGCGCTCGTTATACCCCCCCCTAGCAGTCCTCTCTTTGCGGGGAATTGAAAATAATTCCCCGCCATATTTCACATAGAGCCCAAGCTATTCGATTTCAATTAATGCACTAACTTTTTTAAGTGCTAACTTCCATTCCATTTCAATAAGGACATAAAGGTCTTGTTCTAGCTTTTGTGTGTGGTCTTCATTAAACCAATCTTTATTATGTTGAACAACACGGACTCTATAACCTTGACCGTTTTCAGCTTCACAATCACGCCATAGCTCCGCAGCATAGCTTGATTCCAGTTCATTAATAAAATAAGTTTTCCCTGTTAATTCAACTTTACGGAGTAACTCATTAAAAGCCGAGGAAAGGGTATTTTCGGCTTGTTTAATGAAATCTTGAGCATCTGTATACTCTAAGTCTCCACTTAATGTCTTACAGTAATCTTTAAATGCTGAAACATTTTCCTTGAGTAACTTAGCTGCAAGTAAACGAGAGCCATAGCCTAAGTGATGACAGTAGTCTAAATTACCCCACTTACCTTTCCGCCAAATGGTTGCTCTGATTGTACTGGCATAAGCCTGATTCATTGCATTTATGAGATCGTCTTGAACGTGAATATTAAGTCTAGGCAATGTTTCATGCTGCTTTACCCAGCTTTCAATCCTCATTCCTGCGCTACGGATAACTTCCTGAACTTGTTCTTGTTCATGATTTACCAGTAATCTTTCAGTATCTTCGATAGTTTCATTTAGTTGCATACGAAATGAATCACGAACCGTAGTCAATCGTTGATTCAAAAAACTCCTTAATTTTTCTACGTCATCTTGATACGCATTAAAAAAATGAACTGGTAATCGGCGAAGCCCCAAAGGTTCTAGAGCCGCTTCCACTTGTTCGGCTTTTAGTTCATAACCCTCTTCAACGGTTTCAACGTGGTGGCCTGAATCATCATCTTTTACAGCAAGAGCTTGGCCAGTGAGTGGCAGAACGAGCAGAGACGAATTAATTTCTAATGCTTCAACGCCGACATTTTTTGCCCGTTCAAGGAGTTGCCAAGGATTTGTACCGGGTGCGTCGTTGAATCCAGAACAAAGAACGGAAATCGTGTGCAAGTCGTGTAAATGGCCCTCTAAATCGGGCCTTGCCGCTGTAGCGTTGGGGTCAATGCCCTTAGTATCAATAATACGAACAGAGCATTCGCTATGATTAAGCAATTGAAAAGGCACAACCACTTCAATTCGTTTAGGCAAAGTAAAATCAGGATGACGACCATTATTAATTAGCTCAAAAGTATCTTTCAACCATTTTAAAGGTTGTTTTCCTGTGCTACTTTGATACAACACACTCCTACCATCTCTTTTGTGGAGTTCCATTCGCGCCATGATTTCAATGATCAAATCACGTTCTTCGGGAAATTGTTGCGCTAACTCCTTAGCTGTATCGGTACGAATTGGTTTACCAACAGCTTGCTTTTCAGAGCGTCTTATTAAGCCCGATATGTTTCGTAATGCACGTTCTATTTCTTTAGAAATGCCCTGATAATCGTTATCAGCATCATCTCTATCCGCAGATTTTTTTATGTCCATTGCACTTAATAGATAGCTAGCAAAATCCCGTACATCATTGCGGATTTCTTCATCTGTACGCGGCTCAATTCTTATTTCATATTCTGCCCCCGATAATACATGCACTTCACAAATGGTGGTACCACCGGCACCGACTTCCAGCACAGCATCAAAATTACCATTGGGGTTAGGTATTGTTAGATTGGCAAGTTGACAAATGGCCGTTGATTTACCAATACCAATATTGCCAATAAATGCTATTTGATGTTCACGTTTTAATAAATGAGCGGCTAACTTTTGAATATCTTCAATGTATGCTTCCAAACGACGTTGAAAAGATTGTTTAATTTCTGGTTGTTCAGATAGCATGAACAGTTTTTTTGCAGCCTGTTCAGCATTCCAAAGAATGTCTTGATCTTGATGACTTAAAGGCGGCCTAGGTAATATCGACCATTGACGCTGTAGAACTTCTGATAGCTGCAATGCTTCAGGTGTATTAATGCCTTCTACAATCGTTTGCAGCTCATCAGGGGATAACGAACGATCTCCTACTTCAATACGCGAGAGCATTGCAGGACTCCATGTGATTTTTTTTGCTAATTCAGCTTGTTTGAGACCTGCTTGCTCCCTAATCTGACTAAGAAAATGACCAATTTCGATTGGGCTAATATCGTTATTTTTGTTCATGGCAACCTCGGTATGAAATTAAAACGTTCTTGCAACGTTTCATAGTGTATTCATGAGCGATTATGAAGTCAATCATTGGATATGTATTTTTAATTGGTTTGCTGTTAAACGAAGCCTGTTAGGATAAACATTGCATACCATTAGGTTGGGCGAAGGATGCGGCGATGAGCTCTACGCACTTTGCATTGACAAATATCGGATCACGGAATAAGGCATGATTATCTTCTGAAAACTTGCATATAAATCTGGGGCGCTCTAATGTGTCCGGCGTCAACTATTTTGGCCGGGTGACGACAATTACCATGGCCGGTTTTAGTTGAAAAAAATGATTAGCTTTTTAAGGGATAATTCTCAAAAACCTTCGTTTTTAGGAGACTGCAAACGTCGTTTTAAAGATAATAGGGGAAGGTTGATTATTCAGCTCTTAGTATAGACGTTTTTTTCTTAAAACAGTCTCTTGAAATACATCCCCCAATAGTCCATACTTGTAATGAGTTTTAGGAGATTTCATTATGCTGGTTGGTTACGCTCGAGTTTCAACGCAAGATCAAAAAACGGATTTACAAACCGGTGCTTTAAATGCAGCAGGGTGCGAAATGATTTTCATGGAAAAAGCATCCGGCTCACAACGCGATCGGCCAGAACTAAAAGCTGCGCTCAATTACATCAGGGCGGGGGATACGCTCGTTGTTTGGAAGCTTGACCGGTTGGCCCGATCTATCAAGCAGCTCATAGAAACAGTCGAAGACCTAGAGAAGAGAGAAATCGGTTTCAAGTCCCTGACTGAAAGTATCGATACCACCACGTCCGGCGGCAAACTGATCTTTCATATTTTTGCAGGGCTGGCAGAGTTTGAACGCTCAATCATCCGTGAACGCACCAAAGCTGGATTAGATGCAGCTAGAGCTAGGGGGAAGCGGGGTGGGCGGCCACCCGCGCTAACGGAAAAGGATATTCAGGCCGCCAAGGCCATGCTTGCCGATGTCAATATTACTGTCGAAGAAGTGGCGGCCAGATTGAAAGTCGCTGCGTCCACGCTTTATCGACATTTACCGGGTGGCCGGGGTGGTTTGGAGACGGATAACTGATTCAATTGAAACTTTATTAGACAAAGTAAAAAAGACTTTGTTAGCTTGTTACGGTTAATGTGGCTGATAAATTAATAAGGATAATGCGTAAAATATGGCTGAATCAAACAATCCATCTAAACTTGGCGATTATGATACAAGTATAAATATAATTGGCGGGCTAAGAGATTGTAGCGTTATTGATAAGGCGATTGAAGCTCATTTTAATGATAAAGATAGCCTTAATGACCTTATAACCGGGAGAAACGAATTTAACTTGAGAACCGAGAAAAGCCGGTCGCGAGTTGAAAGTGCTGTAAAAAGAGGATTTCTCCAATTTAAGAACCAAGATCACAGGGATTTGATCCAAAGCATTTTTACCGGTAATACGCCTCTGCCGGAAAAGGAATTGATATTATTTTGGCAATTTTCCCTATCAAACCGGTTGTTTCGTGATATATCTACCCAAGTTTTTATCAAAGCCTATTTTTCCGGCAGAACAAGCTTGGCAAAGGACGATATTGTTGCTTACCTAAAGGAATTTTTAGCTCAAAATAAACCGCTAAATATTAAATGGTCAGAAAGTACGATAAGCACTTTAGCGACCAAATACCTTAATCTCATGACTAAACTTAATTTTCTTGAGGGTGTGCGCACAAAAACGTTCAGGCATATAAAAACGTCAGCGGAATCTCTTGTGTTATTCCTTTATTTTGCCAAACTGCACGACCCTGAAAATAGCAACATCCTACAAAACGACATGCTACCTCTCTCATTTGTAACATCGGAAGATATGCTGGAACGACTCAAAAAGCTTTCGGTGAAAGGCTTTTTTAATATGAACTTCAACGGTGTCACTTTGAATATCGAGCTAACCAACAGTTACAAAAGGATTTGTGATGACTTATATCATTGACTATCAGCAAAAATTTGATGATCTGCGTTTTCACATAGAAAATCAGGATCAGCTAAGGAAACAGGCCAATGGTGGCAACAGCATTCTGTTTTCCTACCCGCCAAATGAAGAGCTTCTTTATATTGAAAAGGCAAGAGAACTGTACGAAGAGACAGCTGTTTTTATTGATATTAGCCAACTGTTGGTAAAATTTATCGATGATATTGGCTGGGATGAATTTAAAGAAATCTACGCTCCTTTTCAAAGCACTTCATATCTAATTTTCCAATCTGATGATCCTGACACCGATTTGTTTGACCTGATTATCCAGGCAATAAAATCGGCCAGCGAGCATGACAAAATTCCTTTTTTAATAAGAACAGGCTGCCTCTTAGGAACAGGGATAGAAAATGTAAACATTATGGAACACAAGGCTGTCATGAACCTTCGGCATCCTTTAGTGATTTTCTATCCGTCCCGAATTGAGGACGACACCCTTTACTTTTTAAACTTTAAACCTGCCTCGAAGTACCGTTGCATCTTAGTAAAATAAAACCACTCATGCCTAAAATAAATGAAATTTTAACGCTGGATCTTCAACAAGACATCAAGAGCGTTATCGACCTTGAAGACCGCTCAGAACTGGAAATTCAGCAGGAAATTGAATCCTATATTGTGACCGAAGGCATTGGCCGTCACCTTTACAATTTTACTAACCAATACACCTCAAATATTAAAGAAACCGGTGTTTGGCTGTCCGGTTTTTATGGTTCTGGTAAATCCTACTTCGGGAAAATGCTCGGCTACATCATAGCAAATCCTATGATTAACGGCACACCGGCCAGAGATCGTTTTATACCCCGACTTAAAGGCGTTTCTGATGAAAGCCTAATCGAGAACGCCATACGCAAACTGGATTCCACTAACAATAGGGTCGTGTTTTTGGATATAGCTAAACAAAAGACACAAAAGACAGACCGTGGTTTAGCTTTTACTTTATTTACCAATCTGTTGATAAGCCTTGGATTCAGGGAAGATGTTTATGGCTACATGGAATTCGACCTCTATATCGATGGGAAATATGATAATTTCAAAAACAAGGTAAAAGAGCTGGAAGGTAAGGATTGGGAAGAGCTAAAAACCAGCAATAGACAGGTTGCCAAAGTAATGCGCTCAGTCTTTACCGCAATGGGTTATAGCGAGGCCGACTATAACGACACACTGAATATTTACAACGCAGCTATAAACAACTTTTCTACCAGCAAATTTAAAGGTGAACTGGAAAAATACTTAAAGTTTAAGTCCGATGAAACACTGGTATTTATATTTGATGAAGCCAGTGAGGCAATTAGTCAGAAGAAAATCACCCTACTTGATCTTGAAGGTGTCAGTGAAGCTTTATCCAGCATCAGCGGTAAAGTCTGGACTATTGCTATTGCCCAGGAAAAGCTCGATGACGTTATCAATAATGCCAACGTCAATCGTAGCCAGCTCACCAAAGTGACCGACCGGTTTAAAACAAAAATCCATCTCGAATCGACCGAAGTTGATGTCATTATCCGTAGCCGTTTACTTCAGAAAAAACCAGCGTACTACAGTCAATTATTGGACTATTACAAAAACAACGAAGGCCTTGTTTCAGATGCCACCAATCTAAAATCATCTTTCCCCACTAAAACAAAAACGGCTGAAGAATTTGCCACCTATTACCCTTTTCATAAATATCAATTTGATATTTTGCAGAAATTTCTGTTCAGCTCAAATGCCTTAGTCGCCACGCAAATTGCCGCCCGTGGCATGATTATTACCACGTTTGATGTGCTCCGTAAGCAAATGAGCAATCAGGCGTTATTTGCCTTTACACCGGGTTATGCCATTTGTACCGAAGCCCAGACAGCGCCGCCTGTTGGCCTGGTCAATAAATATGACACCGCCCATAAAATCCTGACTGAAAACAATACAGAAGTTGACGGTGAAAAACTGCTAAAAACCATCCACCTGTTTTCAGATTCCGAAGTTGTTTCACCGACTGTGGAAAATATTACCAAAAGTTATATTACAGAAATCAGCGCCTACTACGACATTAAACCCAAGATTGAGGTAGCTCTTTCTTTGTTGGTTGAAGCAAAAGTGCTATTGCTCTCTAACAATAACTACAAAATAACTTCCGACCTTGAAGGCAAACTGCTTGAGGAAATGAAGGACATTGATGTCGAGTTGTTCATTAAAAAACGCTCACTGATCAACTACCTTAAAGACTATAAAATATTTACCCCGGTCGCCACTTTTAATGATAGCTCAGATAGCTTTAAATTTAGTGTGTTATCCGATCAAGATGACGAGCTGTGCGCTGCGGGTAGCAAACAATTAAAATTGACCGTCTATAGCCTTTTTAATATCAGCGATAACCGGCAAGACTTCATTGAACAGCTTAAGCTGGATACCCAACACAATAAAGATTCGATTACCCTGATTCCTGATAACAGTGATTTTTCTCAGATAGACAAATTGCTCGGAGAAATAAAACGTTACTCACAGATAGAAGAAAAATACGCCAATGAAACCGATGCTACCAAAAGGCAGATCATCCGGGATTTCGCACTGATTCGGGAAGAGAAAGAAAAGCATCTACGCCTTACCCTTGAAAAAGCTTATAACAATGCGTCTTTGATTTATATGTTTGATGAGCTGCTACTCAATGCAGACAGCTTTAAAGCAACAATCAGCGATCTGCAAAAAAAGCTGGTTAAAAATATCTACACCAAAAGATTGGCGACGCAACTCTCGGAAGGCTTAGTCCCTAAAATTTTCAGTGCGAGGAAAGAAGACTTAGGGCATATTTTTTCAGGTAATGATTTCAAGTTTTACGATGGCAATGGCAATTTCACCGGCGATCACTTAAAAGTTGTCGAGGAGATTAACGCCAAAATAACATCCCGTTTTGTTGATGGCAAATCATTGGAATCAGACCTTTCTGGAGCGCCCTGGGGATACTCATACGGAACGCTGGTGTCAACCTTGTCTGCGCTGCTACGCGCTGGCCGACTCTCGGTAAAATACAACGGCGACACCTATTTTTCCCATGACCAAAAAGCCGTTCATGAGGCATTTACCAACGCAACCAAGTTCAAATCAGCGTCCTTTAAGTCCATTACCGCCACATTGACAGCATCAGACAAAAGCAAGGCGGTTCAGTTGTTAATGGATCTGGAAATCGACACGCATACCAACCGTAAAGTAGACTGGAGCATCAGCGACTTCGATTTGGCCGATGCGATCAGAGGTCTTGCGGATCATTTTATTGCAGCACTCACCACCCTTAATGATACAGTCGAAAACTTCGACGCTCTTTTTCCGAAAGTAGCTGAGCAAAAAACGACTTTACTGGATTATTCCAGCAAGGTGACCGAAAACAATTACCTTGAAAAAGTGGGAAACCTGCTTAATAGCGCAGACACCTTCACCTCAGCAATAGAGGCAATTTTAAAAGCTCAGAAATTTATCAAAATTAATTTCTCTGCCGTCAAAGGCTATAAGCGCTTTATCGAAGAGGTCATCGTTGAATTAAAAAAAGCAGATCGCCCTGATGACACTATCCAAGATGCGCATGGCGAATTCCTGCGACTTTACAAACAGGATATGGTTAAAAACTTTGCCCAGCTCCAGCAACAGGCACAGTTGGTAAAAGACAGTTATTTTAAATTACTCAAAAATGCCGCATCAGGAATGAGCCACGAATATCAGGTTATCCAGGGGAAGGTAGAGGGCGCTAACCACAATTTAAAGCAAAACTACCCCGCCGAATTGAATGTCCAGAATCAGAAAAAGCTGGATAATCTAAAACAGTATTGCGCTGATAGAATCATTGGCGAACCCAGCTTGGTATTTTCCATCACCTGTAAAAACTGTGGCTACTCGCTGTCAGACATTCTCAATTACAGTGCCTTGGCTCCTAGCAAAGACAGCGAATTATTAATCCTGCAAAGCGGCTTTATTGCCAAAGCACCTGAACAACCGCCAACACCAGAGGACGATCCAGAGCCAGGTATAACGCCAATCGTTAAGCCACCCCGAAAAATAAGATTACAATTACCGAGTAAGTTTATGACGGTACAAGAATATAAAATGTTATTGACCGCCCAACTGACGGCATTAACCGCCGCCCGTCCTGATGAGAAAATCGAGCTGGATATTGAAACATTGGATTAGCCTTTTATATTTTTACCAATAGCCATTGAGGAAAACTATAATGATTAGCAAATACTTCAATCCGTACACTGACTTTGGTTTTAAAAAACTGTTTGGTGAAGAAGCCAGTAAGGACTTATTGATTGACTTTTTAAATCAGCTTTTGCCCGCGCATCATCAAATTGCAGAGTTGAGCTTTAAAAATCCCGAGAATATGGCAGAGACCATTGAGGAGCGTAAAGCTATTTTTGATATTTATTGTCAAAGTGCCTCGGGTGAACGGTTTATTGTTGAAATGCAAAAAGCCAAAATGCAATTTTTCAAAGATCGCTCATTGTTTTATTCAACCTTTCCTATTCGTGATCAAGGCAAAAAAGGCGTGTGGGATTTCCGCTTGTTGCCGGTGTACTTCATTGCGATTTTAGATTTTAAATACGACGAAAAAGAAGATGAGCTTAAATTTCGCCGTGATGTCTGCTTGAAAGACCAGGATGGCGATGTTTTTTATGACAAACTACATTTTAAATTTTTACAAATGCCGTTGTTTAATAAGACAGAAGACGAGCTAGTCACGCACTTTGATAAGTGGGTTTATTTTTTAAAACATCTGGAAGATTTTGATCACATTCCCACTATTTTAAACGAGCCTATTTTTCAAAGAGGTTCCTGATTAGCAAGCTGCTTCAGCTGAGCGAATCCAGGCTTCAGGTCTGGGGCCGCCAGCAACCGGACGGGAAGCCTGTCGAGTTGGAAGCGGCGGTTGAAGCGGTAGGCGAACGCCCCCAGATAGCGTGAGGCGTATTTTGCAAAGCCAAAGGCATGGTAAGCCCCGCCGAGACTGGTTTTGAGGTTGCCCAGTATCGTGTTCAACCACATGAACTCAAGCATTTCCTTGGGTTTGCGTCCGCCCACGATGACGGCCTCATGCTGGCAACCCGCCACGGTCACGGCAGCAAAGCAGGCCAGCCCGTCAGAAAGGACGGCGCAACCGGACGCCAAGTTGGCTTTTGCCCAGTCGGCGATGGCTTGGCTGGTGAAGGCCGGAACGGGGGACATCTTGACATACAGAGGGTGTCCCGCGTCGTCGAACGACAGGGCGGCGACAAAAGGCACCTTGTTTCCCGATCCCCGCCCCACCCCACCTTGCCGCCACTAAGTTCTCCACCAAGGTAGGCATCGTCGATGTCCACCCGGCCGCTGAGCGGATAGGCGGCATCGCGTTCGGACATGGTGGCCATGAGCTTGTGCTGGAGCAGCCATGCCGTCGGGTAACTGACCCCTAGCAACCGTTTCAACGCCAACGAGGACAACCCCGTCTTGGCCTGGCTGACCAGATAAATCGCCAAAAACCAGACTGCCAACGGCAGTTGGGTGCTTTGGAACAGTGTGCCGGCGGTCAGTGAAGTTTGGTGGCGGCAGGACTTGCACTGGAAGGTTTTATGCTGACCCCGCTTGAACACTCTGTGGCTCGTCTGGGCACAACATGGACAGACAAACCCTTGGGGCCAACGGGATTGCTCGAGTTCGGCCGCACATTGGCTTTCGGTGCCGAATTGCTTGAGAAATTCGGGCAGCGATAGCCCCGGTTGGAATTGGACGCGGTTCATCGGCATGGCACAATCCTCTTGACGTAAAGGTCTCCAGTATACGCTTTTAAGGCTCAGCTGAAACAGCTTGCTAATCAGGAAGAGGTTTCGATATTGCCGAAGTATCGCATCTTAGCAGCGACCAATACGATGCTTATTTAAAAAGCATTATGGAATACAACGAAGCAAAAGCCGCTTTGGATACCGCTTTTTTTGATGGTAAGGTTGAAGGTAAAATTGAAGGCCAAATTGAAGAAAAGCTGGAAACCGCAAAAACAATGCTTGAAAAAGGCTTCGATATTTCAGTGATTACTGAGATTACAAAACTAACTACGGCACAAATTGAGGCATTAAGATGATAGAAGGTGACGAGTTAAAAGCCTATTTGAAAAGCTTAGCCGAGTATAACGAAATAAAAGACATAACAAATACCGCCTTTGAGGATGGCAAA
>JBCKWP010000045.1:0-12867 GCA_038922455.1 Methylobacter sp.
TGAAGCAGCTTGCTAATCAGGAAATTCATTCCATCAGTCAAACAGGGTTGTGTGTCATATGCCCTATTTTTCCGCGTGAAATGCCTCGAAAACTCGGTTGATGGTTTGTTAAAATCCAGTATTCATGCCGCTTTGAAGCATTTTTCATAACGCAAACCTAAATATAAGGCAGATACCGTGCCAAAAAGAGCGGCTAATTGCCGCGCGACAATTAGTCACATTTTCAAGGCCGATGTTATTCAGTAGACTAGCTGCAACTCTTCTATCACTCCTAAAGGGTTTAGAGTTTTATTGTCCTTCCTCTCTATGTGCGGTCAGCAGCCCTGACCGCATCTTTTTAGCCTACGGGTTGAGCCATGAAACGAAGTTACCAAACTGATATCTCCAGCACCATTAATGATCAAGATTTGATCAGGCAAATCGCCTTCCATGAAGCCGGTCACGCTGCCGCCATCTATCTTTACAACAAACAAAAACAACTGCCGCCGGTGTATTTTCAAATCACCATTAAGGCGCTGGATCGCCAAAAACACAGCCCTTTGAATAGCGGCTCATTAGCACATGACCATTATGCCGCCGTTGTAGAAGGCGGTCGCCTGATTCAGAGCCTGTCGGTTGCGTTGATTGAAAGCGCCCATTATTTCTCGGCCGGTGCGCAAGATGCCTATCAGACCGCTTTTGAGGCGGATATGATCAATTTGCTGATCGGGCCTCTGGCGGAAGCAACGCATGTGGCCCTCCGAGACGATGAGCAGTTCAATGCCAAGTTGGTTAACATCAATGCACTGCATAATTACGGCGGCACATCCGATCTTAATAAAGTTTATGAATACCTGGATATTTTTATCGCGTCCAGGAGTAGGCACCAGGAAAAGCTGGCGGAGTTGTTCGAGCAGGCCTTCCAATTCATAAACTCGCCTGTTCATTGGCGGGCCATTGAACGTCTGGCTGGCTATATTCTTAACAACAAGGAAAATAGTGTCAGCTGCGAGGAAGCGATTACGGTGCTGGATGAGAGTGGGATTACCAAAGGGTGTGCTGCTGGCTTTCACCCGTAAAAAGCAAGAGACTGTGCATCCTCAAATTGCGGAGTACCGCACACGACAACGATGCCAGGATAATGATAACTGTGTGTTTTTTGCAGGAAATCACCTTAACACGCATATCGTTGATGCGTAAACGTTCACCTCCCCCTTTAAAAAAGAGGGATTGAGGGGGATTTATTTGAACAAATCTCCCTAGCCCCTCTTTTCCAAAGAGGGGGACTGAACGCTTACGTTGATGCAGACTTCGTAAGGACGGTTTTTGAGTTGAATGCTGGGTTCCCGTACGATCTTAACCGTTATTAGATTATGTTTCCGGCTGGCACCGGTCATGTGAAATTCGCTTTTAATAGTCGCGCTACGTTCCAGCGCTAAATATTCTTCGGCGGTGTGCAAACCATTTAAACGCTGTAAATCTTGCGCTTACGCCAGAATGTCGCCCGGCTCATACCCAGCGAACGGGCGGCTAGGGTGATCTTGCCATTGTTCTGTTCCAGCGCTTGACGGATAGCGGCAGATTCTTCTGCTGCCGACAGCGGTAGAGCCGGTAAAGCGGGTGCTTCAACGGTAGGTAACTCCTTAAACTCCGGGGGCAATTCAGACCAGCGTAATGTTGTTCCTCTGCCTACCGCAAAAGCATATTCCACGACATTATGCAGCTCCCTAATATTGCCCGGCCACGGATAATCCAGCAAAGCCCGCATGGCCTGAGGATCGATTTTTTCAATTTTCCTGAAATTGGCGGCATTATGTTGCTGGATAAAATGCCAGATCAGCAAACTTATGTCTTCCCGCCGTTCCCGTAACGGTGGAATAAAAATGGGCACGACCCTAAGGCGGTACATCAGATCTTCGCGAAAGCGCCCGTTCTTTACTTCCTCTCGTAATGAACGATGGGTTGCGGCGACGATGCGTACATCAACGTCAATCGAACGGTCGCCGCCTACCGGGATGAAATTTCTTTCCTGTATCACCCGAAGCAACTTGGCCTGCAACTCAAGCGGCAGCTCAGCCACTTCATCCAGAAACAAGGTTCCGCCGTGCGCGCGCTGAAACAAACCGCTATGATCCTTGACCGCACCGGTAAACGCGCCGCGCACATGACCGAACAACTCGCTATCCAATAGGCTGGTGGACAAGGCTGCGCAATTGACAGCCAAAAAAGGCGCATGACTGCGAGCGCTCAAAGTGTGGATAGCATTGGCAACTAATTCCTTACCGGAACCACTTTCTCCCCTCACCAGGACAGTGGTTTCGGTTTCCGAGGCATTTTGGATAATCTGAAAAACATCCTGCATAGCGGGTGAACGGCTTAAGATGCCGTGGAAATTTTGTTTAGCGGTACTTGATGGTTGCAGAAAAGCGACATTTGGTACTAATTCTGAAGGTACGGCGAGCAAGCCGATACCACCGGCAAACATCCCCAATTTATCCAGTAAAATCTGGACTGTTTTTTTTAACTCAATTTTACTGCGATTGGCTTGAGTTAATATTATCAACGTTGCTTTATCACTACCGACAGCATCGATTGTGCATTCTGCCAAACACGGTTTACCCACAACATCCTCTAGTCGTAACCCCGTTAACCTTTCTAAGTCCTGGCTCCAATAAAGCACCTGTTGATTTTTATCAACGATATAGATACCGACCGACTCACCAAGATCAAGCAGTTTTGATAGTAAGGTCTCGCTACCGAATTGTGCTAACCATTCAGAATGATTTTTGATAAAAGCTGCTGATGGGTTCAAATGTTCCACACTGTTTCAATGTTTCTAGTTATAGTTTCATGGAGACAGTACATGAAACATAAAGAGGTGTACATATATTTTTTATATAAAATATTATCTATAAAAAACAATGCTATAAATGATATTTTATAAGGTGGCACAAATATCGCATTGTTAAATATTGTGGGAAGTTGCTTGCACCTAACTTGTCGCCATAACAATTACACTTAGCTCCTTTGGAGGATGAAAATGAACTTTAAATTACTATTTATCAGTGCTGCGCTGATCTTAACCGCCGGTTGCGCAACAACAGCAACAACGCCGTCGGCAGAGTCCGAACATAACCATGCTATGCCATTAGCGTCCGGGGAACCCAAATACAACACAACCATGAACCCCAGGCAAACAGAACACCCGAATACCTTGGGCTTTAATGACCTACACATCCAGGCGATCCGACATCTGATACCGGATGTATTCAGTGCGGACGATCCAAAATTGCACGCCATTGTCCATCACCATTGCAAGGCTTACGATGACGGAACCTTAGTGTGCCTGATGTTTCCAGGGGGTATGAAGGATCAGGATAAGCCGATTGGTTTTGAATACATCATTACCACAGCCCAGTACAACACCTTGCCGGAGAAAGAAAAACACTACTGGCATTATCACAAAACCGAAGTCGGTAGAGCTTGTGCAACCTTTCCTGATTTAACTAAGGAAGAAGCTGAGAAAATTTTGCCAGCCATACACGAAACTTACGGCAAAGTGGTCTATTTCCAAAAACCTGAAGACAAATTTCCTTTAGGCGAACCCTATGTGCTGATCGTTCAGGACATGCCGGACGTTAAAAAATAATCATCCCCCTCACTGTGCACTAGAACTGCACGGTTTAAGTCAGCGGATCAAGGTTTGTAGCCTCCGCTGGCTCTTTTTTAACCTTAAAAATAAACAGAGTTATGCCGCTTTGCTCAAATGATTTTAACCCATTATTTTTCATGACTAATGACCAGATTATTTGAGCAAGCAGCTTTACTTGCACTATTAACCCTCATAAGTTCAAGCGTTAAAGCAGAGTGGTCGGCTGGATTCGATAACAGCCTATATTATACCGACGATGTAGCATTGTTTTCGGTCACCCGTCGTCTTTCCCTTAAAGACGACCCGACGCAACCTATTATTGACCGACCTAATCAAGGCGGTGATTTCGTTTATGAACCGAATGCCAATTTAACCTGGTCAGGAAATAATTCATTAGGGGAGATAAATATGGCATTGTATGCAGCGGGCTATGTATTTACTGAGAAATCGGAGTATAGCCATGGCTTGTATGAAATTCAATTGAACCAAAAGTTTTCCACAGGAACACAGCTTCATTTCGATTACAACCTTGTCCCAGATTTATTCCTGGGAAAAAATGATTTCTTACCGGCCAACGGCTCAGTCACCGAACACGATGAACGATTGATTAACCATTTTTGGTCTATTTACTTAGACCAGCCATTAACCGATAAACTGACCGTCCGTTTGCTAAGTCGCTATGGCTTCCGTATCTACGATGCGCCCTTCCAGCATCGCGACACCCAGTTTTGGACACTTGGCCCCCACCTCGAATGGGCTATTAGTCCAAACGTAGAATTCTTAATGGGCTATCACTATGAACAGGGAGCCGCTACACCCGAAAGAGCCAGCCACTTTCCTGATGATGTATCTTATATAAACCACTACGCCTCAGCGGAACTAAAAATACACTTACTGGAAAAATTAAGCGCCAGTTTTATCTTCGACTATGAAAAAACTGCTTTCACCACGGTTAATAGCAATGATGGGCATTATGGCGTTTCCGAAAATGTCACTCAGGGTGAGGTAGAGCTCTTATATGAATTAGATGAATCCACAGCCGTTAAATTGGGCTGGCAACATGGCCGCAGGAAACTGAATATCGAAGAACAGAGTGCAAGGAATAACAATTTATGGCTAGGCTTAGACTATGCTTTCTAAGCGTTTTACTCTAGGTGATATTGATGCTGTGATCAAGAAAGCCGATAATCGTTACCTTAAAATAAACAGGAACACTGCATGCACTTAGAATTTTGGCGTGATCGCTGGCAACAAAACCAAATCGGCTTTCATAGCGAAGAAATCAATCCCTACCTACAAAAATACGGGTCGAGTCTCGACCTTGCAAAAGGTAGTCGAATTTTCGTACCCCTGTGCGGTAAGAGCAATGACATGCTCTGGCTGCTGGCACAGGGATATAAAGTCGTCGGCGTAGAATTCAGTCCACTGGCGGTCGAGGCATTTTTTGCTGAGAACAGCTTATCGGCAACGATGAGTGCACACGGCGAATTTACAGTTAATCAGGTCGATGGGCTACGCATTTATTGCGGTGATTTTTTTAACCTAAATGCCGACGATCTTGCGGGTGTCAGTGCCGTGTATGATCGTGCCTCGCTGGTAGCGTTGCCACCGGAAATGCGTACCGTCTATGCTCAACAGATGAGACATTTACTGAAATCAGGCACAAAAATCTTACTGGTGATTTTCGATTATCGTCAGGAAGCGATGCAAGGCCCTCCGTTTAGTCTACAAGCTACCGAAATAGAGGCGCTTTATAGCGACTGGTGTGAATTGACATTAGTGTGCACGGAAGACATCCTTAATCGGGAACCGCGCTTTCGCGACAGAGGCTTAACCCAGCTACGCGAACATCTTTATGTATTAACCGTTAAATAAAGAGTGACAGCATGTTCTGTATATTTGGAGTGATTTTATGCGATTATTGTTGAAACTGTTGATAGTGCTGTTTGTTTCAAGGTACGCTTTAGCCGATCAAAAGCTGGGTTTGCCCCCTTTAGTTATTCCTGCTGATAATCCACAAACCGCAGAGAAGATAGAACTCGGACGGCTAGTATTTAATGACCGCCGCTTTAGTGCCAATGGTTCAATAAGCTGTGCCAGCTGTCATCACCTCGACCAAGCCTTTACCGATGGTCTGCCTGTCGCCGTAGGGCTTAACGGACAAGCGGGAACGCGCAATGCGCCTACCGTTATTAATGCTGCATTTTTTGAAACCCTGTTTGTGGATGGCCGCGCTAATAGTCTGGAAACACAGGCATTGGGACCTTTCGTCAACCCCATTGAACACGGCCTGACAACTCACCAGGCCATTGTTGATGTGGTACAACATGACTCAGCCTACAAAAAAGCCTTCAATTCCGTTTTTGCTGTTCAATCCGATCAAATCACTATCAGCCATGTAACTAAAGCCATTGCCAGCTATGAGCGCACATTGATTGCCGGTAATTCGCCTTTCGACCGCTATTTGTTCGGTAAAGAACATGCGGCATTATCGGACAGCGCGGTACAAGGCTTAGGTATTTTTAAACGTAAAGGTAATTGTCTCACCTGCCATGAAATATCCTGGAATAACGCCTTATTTACCGATAACCGTTTTTACAACATAGGCGTTGGTTTTAAACAGTTGTTGCCGGTGCTAGAGGAATTTATCGCTGCCGTCAAGGAAGGTAAAAATCCTGACGATTTCCCTCTAACAGCCGTTCAGCGCTCCGAGCTGGGTCGGTTTAATGTCACCAAAAACTTAGCTGATATAGGCAAATTCAAGACGCCAACACTGAGGAATGTTGCTTTAACCGCGCCGTATATGCACGATGGCAGTATAAAGACACTCGAAGAAGTCATTGAGCATTACGATCAAGGCGGCGATAAAAATCGTTTTATCGATACCAAGATTTTCCCCTTGCACCTGACACAACAAGAAAAAGCCGATTTGGTCGAATTTATGAAAGCATTAACCCGCCTTCCTCTGTTTTCAGAATAGTGATCTAACCGGTTCAAGCAATAGCTTTCACAATGCCGGACAACACCATGTTTCACTTGTTCCTAACTGTTTCAATGAAACCACGGCATGTTTCATTGAAACAATAAATTCTTTTTAAAAAGACGCATTTAATGCCATCAAAAAAATAACCGTAAATTAAAACAACAAGTTAACAAGGTTATTTACTTTTGGCACAAGCTTTGCCTTTACGTTAACTAGCACCATTCGATAATTCAATCGCACCCACTGGAGAGACATCATGCTATTCAAACAATTATTCGACCAAGAAACCTGGACTTACACTTATTTAATTGCCGATCCGATCAGTAAGGACGCCATCCTGATCGATCCGGTCAACACCCATATCGATGAGTATATTGAGCGGCTGGCAGCGCATGGCCTGCAACTGAAATATACCTTGGAAACCCATGTCCATGCCGACCACATTACTGCAAGCGGTCTGCTGCGCCAACGTCTGGGCTCACAAACCGGAGTCAGCGGATTGTGCGGTGCCGAGACGGCCGACATCCAAATCCAAGACGGCGATATTTTTAAATTTGCTGGCGACGAACAGATTAAAGTAATTGCCACGCCGGGGCATACGCGCGGCAGTATTTCTTTTTTATGGCGCGACCGCCTGTTTACCGGCGATTCTTTATTAATCGGCGGTTGCGGACGCACCGATTTCCAGGGCGGCGACCCGGGTGCGCTGTATGACTGCATTACCCAGCGTTTGTTTACCCTGCCGGATGAAACGCTGGTCTATCCGGGGCACGATTACCAACAGCGCTGGATCAGCAGCATCATGCAGGAACGCACGACCAATCCACGCCTGGCAGGCAAGACCCGCAAGCAATTTATCGAGATCATGAATAACCTGAATTTACCTAGACCCCGGTTGATTGATGAGGCGGTGCCTGCCAACCTTTATTGCGGCCTGGATGAGAATGAGCGCCAGGATGCAATAGCATTCAGGGACGAGACACTGCCAATCCGCGCCACGACAAGAACCGAAGACTGGGTGGAGGCCGCCAAACAACAGATTAGTGAAATCGATGTCGCCAAATCAAAACAACTACTTGCAGAAGGCCATATCGTGCTGATCGATACCCGCGAAGAAAGCGAATACGCCGCAGGACACGTTGACGGGGCCTTATTGTTGCCGCGCGGAATGCTGGAGTTCAAGATCGGCAATCTGCCTGAACTGGCCGACAAGTCGAAAGCGGTGCTTATCTACTGTCGCCTGGGTAATCGTTCGGCATTGGCGGCACAGACCCTGCAACAACTGGGTTACACTAACGTGTTGTCCATGTCCGGCGGCTTTGAAGCCTGGAAAAAAAGCCAAACGCACTAAGACATCCGCTAAATAATAAAGAGAGAATGTGTACATGACGATGTGTTTTGCTTTACACTTTTTATCGTGTAAGTAATGGATCAAAAGTTGTTTAACAATCTGAAGGCAATGGTTGTTTTAGGGATAACATCCCTTGAAGGGATGTTATCCCTATGCCTGATTCTGGGTTTTGTTAAAACAGTTATGGACACCTACTTACCTGAATCTTTCACTAACTACATGCTTGAGAGGAATTTATGTCAAACCAACACCATACCTTACTGATCATCGGAGGCGGAGCCGCTGGCGTTTCCGTTGCCAACAATATGCGTCGTCAAAACGCTGAGATTGATATTGCCATCGTTGAGCCGTCTGAAGTCCACTATTACCAGCCAGGCTTCACGATTGTCGGCGGCGGCGCTTATACCTTAAAAGAAACTACGCGCAATGAAGCCGACTTGATCCATCCGACCGTCACCTGGATCAAGGATTACGCAGAAACCTTCCAGCCAGATGACAATAGCGTCAGCTTGCGTTCCGGCGATACCCTTAGTTACGACTACTTGGTGGTCTGCCCCGGCCTGCAACTGGATTGGGACAAGATTGAAGGTCTGAAAGAAACGCTGAACAAAAACAATGTATGCAGTAATTATTCCGCCGAGACTGTGGAATACACTTGGGAATGCATCCAAAACATTAAGGAAGGTACGGCGCTGTTCACCCAACCGCCGATGCCGATCAAATGCGCCGGTGCGCCGCAAAAAATCATGTATCTGGCCGCAGATCGCTTCCGTAAAAGAGGCACACTGGACAAATTCAATATTGAGTTTTTAACGGCCACCCCCGCCTTGTTCGGCGTGCCGTTTTTCGCCAAAGCATTAAGTAAAGTCGTCGCCGACTACGGCATTAAAACCCACTTCAACCACAACCTGGTTGCTATTGATGGCCCGGCTAAAACCGCCACCTTCGAAACCACCGACAGCGAAGGCAATAAGCAGCGCATTACCAAGACCTTCGACATGATTCATGTCACGCCACCGCAAAGTGCACCTGATTTCATTAAGAAAAGCCCTCTGGCTAATGCCGCCGGCTGGGTTGATGTCAATCCCAACACCTTGCAACATAATAAATACGCCAATATTTTCGGCCTGGGTGATGCAGGATCAACACCCAATGCCAAAACCGCCGCCGCAGTGCGCAAACAAGTTCCGGTCGTGGTTGACAATATTCTTAGCCTGAAGAACAACAAGGATGTCCAAGGAGGCTATGACGGTTACGGCTCTTGCCCATTAACCACTTCACTGAATACAGTGATGCTGGCCGAGTTTTCCTACGACGGCAAAGTGACGCCTTCTTTCCCGTTTCTGGATCCAAGAAAATCTCGTGCTATTTGGTGGTGGGGGGGCAAGACCACCGGCTTTCCATGGATGTATTGGCATTTAATGCTCAAAGGCTACCGCATCGATATTCCGCATTTGGAATGCTATGCCAAAAAGTTTTTGAAGGAAGAATAAATAATTAGACGAAAGGCGAAAGACAAAAGGCGAAAAAAACCACTTTATATCCTGCGTCCTTCACCTTTCGCCCTTTGCCTTGCGCCTTTCCTCTTTCGTCCCCCATGCCTAATTCAAAACATTTAACCCAGTTATTTCCGATTGCAGGCTGGCTCAAATCCTACACCCGCGAGGATTTTAACGGCGACTTGTTCGCCGGTATCATCACCGCTATTTTGTTGGTGCCGCAAGGCATTGCCTATGCAATTTTGGCTGGACTTCCGCCGCAATTGGGGCTATACGCCAGCATCCTGCCGCCGGTGCTGTATGCCGTGCTCGGTACCAGTCGTACACTATCTGTCGGACCCGTTTCTATTGCCGCAATCATGATCGCCAGCGCCTTGACCGCACCGGAAATCAGCGTGTTGGGCAACCCTGTTCAAAGCGCGCTGATCCTATCGGCAGAAAGCGGCATCATCATGCTGTTGATGGCGCTATTGAGGATGGGCGGACTGGTCAATTTTATCAGCCACCCGGTGCTCACCGGCTTTACCAGCGGCGCCGCGCTGTTGATTATCGGCAGCCAGTTACCGCAGTTGTTCGGTTTAAAAACGCCGTCATGCGCCTTTGAAATCAGTTGTTACAGTCATTATCTTTCAGGCTTCGTCCCGACCACGCTCGTCATCGGCCTGGGTGCGCTGGTCTTGCTGGGGTTTTTCGGCAAGCCGCTGACCTCGCTACTCAAAAGAGCGAACCTGCCGCTACCGTTAATCACTGCAATTAGTCGATGTGGGCCTTTATTGACCATCGTGCTGGCGACGCTGGCGGTCGGCTATTTTGATCCTGTCGGGCGGCAGGCGGTAGCGGTAGTCGGCAACGTTCCTTCCGGCTTCCCGGCATTGAGCATAGGCTTCATCGTCGTGGAAAAATGGCGCGTATTACTGCCTTACTCCGGCTTTATCGCGTTGATTGCCTATGTGGAAAGCGTAGCCATCGCCAAGGTCACTGCCAATTTCAGAGGCGAAAAAATAATCCCCAATCAGGAATTGATTGCGCTGGGTGCGGCCAATCTGGCTTCTGCCATATCCGGAGGAATGCCGGTGGCCGGTGGCTTTAGCCGCACCATGGTGAATTTTTCCGCCGGTGCGCGCACCCAGATGGCCATGTTGATCGCCGCCGGACTCCTTGCCTTGGCGGTGATCTTCTTTAGCCCGTGGTTTGAAAGCATCCCCAAAGCGGCGCTGGCCGCCATCATCCTAGTCGCCATCCTGCCGTTGGTGAAGCTGGGCAACATCCCGCTCACTTGGCGTTATGATCGCGGCGACGGCATCGCCGAAATCGCCACCTTGCTGGGCGTTTTAGTTTACGGCATTGAGCAAGGCATCAGCTTAGGCATATTCCTGACCCTGGTCAGCCACTTGCGCAAAACCAGCCGGCCGCATATCGCCGTGGTCGGGCGCATCCCCGGCACCGAGCATTACCGCAACATCAAACGCCATAACGTGGAAACCTGGCCGCACCTGTTGCTGCTGCGTGTCGATGAAAGCATCACCTTTGCCAACATCAATTATATCGATGAGTTTATCGATGCCGAGTTAAGGCAGCAGCCGGACATCAACCATGTCGTGCTTGTTTTTGCCTCGATCAGCGACATAGACACCACGGCACTGGAGGTGCTGGAAAGCCTGAACCATGCCCTGCAAGCAGCGCAGATAACCTTGCATATCTCGGAAGCGAAAGGCCCTGTGCTCGATAAACTGGAAAAAACCGATTTTTTGAGGCAACTGCAACCCGGCAAGGTGTTTTTCCATACCGAAGATGCGGTTAGGGAGCTGACAAAGGCTGAGGCTGAGGGCTAAAATATTTGTAACTTTCGCCTTTTTTTACTATTTCGAAAACGCAATAAACCGCCGATAAGGCGAACCCTGTTTCCAGGTAAACGCCTCAGTGTAATAATGCATCAGCGCCAGATAGCCCAGCAAACCTACGGTCACCGCTTTACGAATCTCCACGCCGAAAAAAAACTCGGTTATTACATTGACTGCATTGTCCCCGTAGGACTGCAACACAAACGCCAGCAAAAATGAACAGACCGGCAACACAATAAAAATCGGCACATAACATTGCACCGCAGTGCGGTAGATAAAATTCTGCGGATGACTGTGGTGCCTGTTGTAATCATGCACCACATAAAAAACATAGGCCGTCGCATCATGCACCAGTCTTGGCACCAAAATCGCGAGGAAATAATATTGCTGCACAAAAAGATAAAAGCTGCTGACCACCAAAAAAACATTAGACCACAAGAACCACTTGCCTAGTTGCGTGGTCGCATAGCGCTGGCATAACAGCCCTGCGCCAATCAGCCCAGCACATAAACCGCCCGCAATCAGCTTTATCCATTCCAGCTGCTGCACATCCAGGCTGTTTTTCATGAATATACCCACGTAAACAAAAATACCCGCCGTAACACTCAGCCACAACAACAGATAAAAAGCCCAGTCTGGCAGGTGATACAGGCCGCGCCCCACGCCGATCTGTTGTTTGAGCACATGATATACAGTCCAAGCTGCCACCGTCACGTAAAGCACTTTATAGGAGATAAACAGACTGCCCACGCCAAAAATCATGATAATAGCCAGCGTCATCAACAAGATTTTCAGCTTATAAAATTTCAAATATTCGGTATTGCTGGCCAGCACGATGGAGCTTGCGACAATATGTGGCGTTCCAAACAGCACTTGAAACAATAAAAACTGCTTGGGACTGCTCGGTAAACTCTGCTGCAATGCCCCGTGCCAAAACCAACCATCAAGCAACTGCAACAATAAACATAAGGGGATGATCGCATACAGGCCCAACAATACCCGGAACGAAACGGTCAACTGATTTTCATTGTGGCTGTCTTGAACTGAAATGACTTGATCTGAAATGGTTCTAGCAGACATAAACTATCCTCCTCTTATTATTGTTATATTCAGTCAAAATATTAAGTTAAACTGATTAGCCCGCTATTTTCAAGCATTGTTTTTAGTTTATTAGGATAAATAGAATCATGAGTTTTCAGCTGCACCCGCGTTTGGCACAGGATTGCATAACCCTTGGCCGCTTCGAGTTATGTCGCTTATTAATGATGAATGACAGCCAATACCCCTGGTTTATACTGGTGCCGGAGCGAGCTGATCGACAGGAAATTTATCAGCTGAGCAAAGCGGAGCGGGGATTACTGGTCGAAGAATCCAGCTATCTTGCCGAAAACTTGGCCGTGCTTTATAAAGCCGACAAGATGAATATTGCCGCGATAGGCAATCTGGTTCCGCAGTTGCATATCCACCATGTTGTTCGCTACCAGACCGATAAAGCTTGGCCAGCGCCGGTCTGGGGGAAGTTTGCCGCCGTGCCTTACACGGAACGGCAAATTTCGGATAAC
>JBCKWP010000046.1:0-12865 GCA_038922455.1 Methylobacter sp.
GCCTTGGGTCATCGCATTGCCGTCCTGAGAATCGTACAAAAACACCAGATCCAGGTCGGAACCGTAACCCAGTTCGACACCGCCCAGTTTGCCGAAACCGATGACCGCAAAACCTATCGCGGTATTATCGGTTTCCAGCGGCAAACCATGTTTGTCGGTCAACATCAGCCACGCACGTTCAACCACATGGTTGACGATGGTTTCGGCGATAGTGGTCAAGTAATCGCTGACCACCATCAGCGGGATTGCGCCCATAATATCGGCGGCGGCCACTCTCAACATATTCAATTGCTTAAACTGGCGCAGCACTATCATCAGTTGCTCCAGATCCTGCACCTCGACTTGAGCCAGCAAAACCTGAAGCTGCCGATCGAGATCGGCTTTTTTAAGCGGCTCGTAAAGGGAGCGGGTATCCAGCAATTCGTCGAACAACACCGGATACAGCGACAAATACTCGCAAATCCACGGACTGGCCGAGGACAGCTTGACCAATTGGGACAAGGCGCAGGGATTTTCGGACAATAACGATAAATACACATTCCGACCCACCACCGCCTCGAACAAACCGAGTATCCGCGTCAAGGTTTCATCTGGGTTATCAACTTGGCTCATGGCCGCTATCAGTTGCGGCATTAACCGGTCAAGAACGCCAGCGCCTTTGGCTGTCAATCGTCTGACTGCCACGGAATTTTTAAAGTTTTTTAACACGGCAAGTATCGCGCCGGTATCACCTATGCCGGATGCTTTTAAGCAAGCCATCAACTCCGGGTCATCCGCCACACAAGCCCAAATTTTTTCTGATTGTAATGAATCTATCGAATCCTCCTTCGACAGCGAAAAAACTTGGTCGAAGACGCACTGCACCTCGGTTCTTACCTTATCCAAATCACGCTTAAAACTGATCCAGTCTGGATAATCCAGCGAATAGGCCAAAATCCGTTGCGTTGTCGGGGTCGTCGGTAAATCATGGGTTTGCTGGTCTTGATATTGTTGGATATGGTTTTCTACCCGACGCAAAAAGCGGTACGACTGTTTTAATTGCTCGGCGTCTTGTTGCGCCAGCAATTGCCGCTCGCCCAACAGTTGCAAGACATCCAAGATGGGGCGTATTTGCAAGTCTTTGTCAGTGCCGCCGCGTATCAGTTGAAACGCCTGACCGATAAATTCTATCTCGCGAATGCCGCCGGAGCCGAGCTTGATATTGTCCATGCGGTCTTTGCGCCGCAACTCCTGGGTGATCTGCGCCTTTAACGAGCGCAATTCTTCAAACGCGCCGTAATCGAGATAACGCCGGTATACAAAAGGCCGGAACATGGCCATCAGTTGCGCACCGACTTTAAAATCGCCCGCAACTTGGCGCACTTTGATCATCGCATAACGTTCCCATTCCCGAGCCTGGGTCTGGTAATAGTTTTCCATGCCGTCAAAGGTCATGATGATCGGGCCGCTGTCGCCGTAAGGCCTTAAGCGTATATCGGTGCGGAACACAAAGCCGTCGACGGTAATCTCATCCAACACCTTGATCAGATTGCGGCATAGCTTGTTAAAAAACTCGCCGTAGCTGGTTTCCTTCCTGTCCGGCAACAGGCCGTCTTCGGCATAGGCAAAAATCAGGTCAATATCTGAAGAATAATTCAACTCGTAAGCGCCTAATTTCCCCATGCCCAGCACCACGATCTGCTGCGGGCTGCCATCTGATAATAACGGCGTGCCGCGCAGTTCACAGGCTTCCCGATAAAGAAAATCCAGCGCGTATTGGATGCAGGCATCGGCCAGATGCGATAAATCAGCCAGCGTTTCCGACAGTTCCGCCCAACCGGACAAATCCCGCCAAGCTATCCTGACCATTTCTCTGCGTCGGAAGTGGCGCAGCTTGGTCATTAACTCGGCTTGCGTCTCAACCGGCGTGTGCGTAAGCACTTCGGCAGCGCTCAGGACAAGCTTTTCGACATAACTGTTTGGGCTATAAGTAGCGGATAAGTCGCCGGAATTCACCAAATCAACCAGCAGTTCAGGCTTGCGGGTGCAGCTTTCGGCGACAAACAGACTGGAACACCAGACTTTGACAATAGCGGCGTTAAACTCCGGTGTCGGGGCGATATTGAGTTTAAGCTCCGCAACCCGTTCAGCCCATTGGGTCAGTGTATCGAGCACCGTAGCCCTTAACTGATCAGGCAGGGCGGCTAATTCAGATTCGATATTTTTAATAAAAGGCATAGGGCAAGCCATCAATGGAAAGCCCCCATGATAACGAAAACAGACGCGCAACGAGTAGCGCTATTTGCAAACATCTTGATTGAAACTAGAATGAGGCTTAATAAAATGATAAAGTTCGGCTTCCCACTTAAGCCGGGACACTGAAAACAGCTAAAGCCGTTTTACTCCATACAGGAGTGCAACGGCTTTAGCTGTTGCTGTATAAGCTGTCCCGCCCTAAGTGGATAGCCTAAAGTTCGATAAACCCTGTTAGTAAACTATTGTCGATTTAAATTTATGAAAACACCACGCTCTATAAAAAAAGTCTTTTTTGTTGCCTTGACCGGCATGATTATCGCGTTATCGGTTTCCGGCTGTTCGGATGACGAACAAAAAACGGCGGCAGCGAAACCAACGCCCGAAGTGCATAACCCGATCGATCATTCCCACGACACCCCGGTAACCGATATACAAAAGCACAAGTTTGAGCACGATTTTGCCGGCCAATGCGTAGCAAGAGAATTGAAGAATTCAACCGATAAAGAGACGGATAAAGACCGCTACTCCACGCCGTGCCTGTGCATAGCCCGATTTTTGATGAAGGATTTGACTGCTGACGAGGCTAAGTTGTTTGTCGGCGAGCATAAAAATACCCAGTCTTTAGTCATCAAGTATGAAAGTGCGGCTTATCATTGCCTGCAACAAAACGCCCACCCTAAAGGGCCGGATTTTACTAGGGAAGGTCCAGTTAATTGATATTAATGTTGATGAAAAAATGAGCTTCCCACTTAAGGCGGGACTGTTTAAGGTTAAGCCTCTCTCAGTGTCCCGCCTTAAATGGGAAGCCGTTCTTTATACTTCAGTTTATCAGCGTTCATCGGTGTCAATCTGTGGCTGAATAGTTACAAATAATCTTTATTGACTGCCAACTTCCATAACGATGACGTCAATGCCGTTTTCCTTTAATCGGGCTCGAATGGCGCTGACGCTGGTCATCTGGGCATACGGCCCCATTTTGACTCGATTCCAGACCACACCGACAATCTTTGCCTTCTCGACTTTGGACTCAATGCCCATTAAAGCCAACTTGGCTCTTAAGTTGTCGGCATCTTTAAAGTCTTTAAACGAACCGGCCTGTAAAATATAATGGGTAGCTTTTGCCTTCCCTACCCGCTCTTCTCTGGCACGCGTGTTAATTTCATAATCCGGCACAATGACTTCTTTTTCAGGCAGGAGGGTGTAAAAATCGAATTGCGGCAACACCGGTGCTTGATCTGCCTTAGGCTCAGGTTTTTTCTCCGGTGCAGGCGTTTCGTTTTTTGCCGCCTCGGGCGCTGTCGCCGTGTTCTGCTGAGGTGCTGGTTGTTCCGATCCGGTACCGCGCAAATAAACCAAAAAGACTACAAACGAAATAATCAATGCTGTGATCAGCATCCATCGCCACAGACTAAGACTTTCTGAGTTTTGTCTGTGATGGCTAATCTTAGCGCGATGTTTGTAGTCTTTAGCCATCTTACATTGCTTCAGGTGTGTTGATATTCAGCAAGCCCAAGCCGTTCGCCAATACCTGTTTTACAGCGCAAATCAGATTAAGCCTTGCATTGCGGATTTTTGCATCATCAACCAGAAATTGATGCGCGTTGTAGTAGGTATGAAACTCGGCCGCCAATTCGCGCAGATATTGAATCAGTTGATGCGGCTCATATTGTAATGCGGCACGTTCGAGCATTTCAGGATAGCGCGCCAGCGTGCCCAGCAGGGTAGTTTCGTGCTCTTCGGTCAATAGCGTCAGGTTGTCCATGCCCAGCAGCAAATCCCGTTCCCAGCTTTTTTCATCGAGTTGGCGCAACACGCTGCACACTCTGGCATAGGCATACTGCACATAAAAAACCGGGTTCTCGTTGGATTTGGAGGTCGCCAGTTTCAGGTCGAAATCCATGTGTTGTTCCGACCGGCGCATCACATAAAAGAAGCGTGCAGCATCTTTGCCGACCTCATTGCGCAATTGCCGCAAGGTGACAAACTCGCCGGAGCGGGTCGACATCGACACCTTCTCTTCGCCGCGATACAGCGAGGCAAACTGCACCAGCAGCACTGTTAATTTGGATTCGTCCGCACCTAAGGCCTGGAGGGACGCCCTGACGCGGGGAATGTAACCGTGATGATCGGCTCCCCAAATGTCGATGATCTGGTCGAAGCCGCGATCCAGTTTGTTCATATGATAGGCAATATCGGACGCAAAATAGGTGGATTGACCATTCGCGCGCACTACCACCCGGTCTTTTTCATCGCCCAATTTGGCACAGGCAAACCAAGTCGCACCCTCTAGTTCATAAAGATGACCGCCAGCACGTAAGCGATTCAGCGCCTTTTCGACTGAGCCGTCATCCATCAACTGGCGCTCTGAAAACCATTGCTGATAATCGACGCCGAACTCGCTCAGGTCAATCTTGATGTCGTCCAGAATGGTACTCAAGCCCATTTGAAAAAAGTCCTGATATAACGATGATCCCAGCAACGTTTTAGCTCTGGCTATCAGCGCATCGATATGTGTTTCTTTGTCGCCGCCCGCCGGTTCATCAGGCGGTATGTCTTCTAACACCAACTCTACAGGTCTACGATATTCATTATGGGTATTTTTATGAATGTTCGCGGCAATGTCGCGGACATATTCGCCACGATAGCCATTGCTGGGGAAATGCACCAGTTCGCCGCATTCTTCCAGGTATCTCAACCAGATACTGGTGGCGAGTATATCCATCTGCCGGCCGGCATCATTGACATAATATTCGCGATGCACCTCAAAACCGACCGCCTGCAATAAATCGGCAACCACAGAACCGTAGGCAGCTCCGCGCCCATGACCGACATGCAAAGGCCCGGTAGGATTGGCGGAAACAAATTCGACCTGAACTTTTTTACCCGCTCCGACCTGGCTCAAGCCAAACTCCAGACCTTGGTCGTGGATTTGCTTAATAATTTGATACTGGGAATTGGGATCGATAAAGAAATTGATAAAGCCGGGACCAGCCAGCTCAACTTTAATAATTGCGGCATCTTGAGGCAGCGCGGCAATCAGTTTTTCAGCTAGCTGACGCGGATTTGCATTGGCCGGTTTCGCTAGCATTAATGCCAGATTCGAAGCAAAATCACCGTGTTGTGAGTCACGGGTGCGGTCAATCGTGATATTCGGGGTAATTTCCTGAGCAAGAACGCCGTCTGCTTTAAGCGTTTCAACGGCTTTCAGGATAAGTGCCTCTATCTTCTTTTTCATTGCTTCACTGCGTAGGTTGGATCAATTAAATAGACGCGCATTATCCATTAAAATCATTCGATTATCCATTCAACCTAAAAAAATCAGTTGAAACGTGTGGAAACCGTTCGTGCTGAGCCCTTCGGCTGTGCTCAGGAGAGCGCTGTCGAAGCATGAGCGGTTTCTACACCTCCACCCATTTGGTGGACATCCGGTGAGCAATAAGCCCTCCTCGTTCGCACACTCCTGCGTGAAATGCATACGGCGCGATCTGGGTGGATTAGTTTTGGTGTGTCTGGCAGCCTTGCAGAGGGGATTTGCCAGCCTTGTCCTGCGCAGTGGCTTGAAAGGTTTGCCCGTAGCGTATGGAAACTAGGTTAACCGCGTTCCGCCTGTTGCTTACGTTGCGAGTTAGACCTTCCAGGTTTTAAAAGCCTGGAAGATCTGCATAAGAGCAAACTTACTTTTTGGTAAAATACAGGTAGGTTCCGTACTTATTGTCTTTAAGTACCATAGCGGTATCGGTTTTTTCCACTAACGAGTAAACATCGAATTTGCCCGCTCTACCAAGCACATTGACTTTTAAATTGCCGTCTTCAATAACATAGTCAACTGCCGGCGCATCATAAGAGTTGCCTCGTACTTGAGGAATGTCTTTTTGGATCAGCTGATTGTTATTAATGACCCAGGTCATGCCCATCGGTTTTTTTTCAGCATCTTCCGGCGCTTTTTTTGTATAGTCCAAAAACCAACTGCCGAGCAGGTCTTTATCAGAATTCAGGGGCTCGGCAAATACAGGCGCGCTGAACAAGCCAAACAACAAGGATAATGTCAGTAATATTTTATTCATTATTTTTTCCTGGGTTAAAAAACTGGATAGTTAAATTATTATTTCACTGTAGCAATTTTATTGTACAAGAAACCGGGTTGAGCAGTATTTAACTTTATCTTTATAGGGTTTCTTCGGCACTGCGATGTTGCAGGGTAACTACTCAGACCTATAATAAGAAAAAAAAGCCATTTAAATCAATTAATTAAAAAATACCTTTGTGGTACATTGTCTTAACTCGATATTTCATGAATTTGTAACAAATTGATTTATAAATAAATAATAAAAATTGAATTTTTGACTCTAATTTATGATATTTTTCAATACATTGATTTATAAATAATGTTTTTAAAAAACAGGGCTGAGTAGTTACGTTGCAGGTTTATTAAAAAGGTAAGGCAATATCCGGTTTGACCTTTTTCATAAGCAATCTAAATTGTTCCTGAATACTGAGCATTGCCGCTTCCGTATCGGCTTCAAAACGGATCACCAGCGACGGTGTTGTGTTTGATGCCCGCACCAGTCCCCATCCATTCTGGAAGTCGACGCGCATTCCGTCTATGTCGGTGATTTTGCCGTCGGTAAAATTAGCCGCCGCAAACAGTCCCTCTATAAAGGTGACGTAAGCCCCCTCTTCCAGCGCAACATTCAATTCCGGGGTGTTGATGCTGTCGGGAAAATCGGCAAAGACCTAGACCTCGGCGCTGCTGCGCGGGTCTCTGGACAATATTTCAAGCAACCGTGCAGCCGAATACAAAGCATCATCAAAACCGAACCAGCGATCATTAAAGAAAATATGCCCGCTCATTTCACCGGCCAACTTGGCGCCGGTTTCCTTAAGTTTCGCCTTCATCAATGAATGCCCGGTTTTCCACATGGTCGGTCTGCCGCCGAACTTTACAATCTGGTCGGCCAGATGGCGTGTGCATTTCACATCAAAAATGATTTCCGAGCCGGGTTTTCCGGCCAGCACATCTTTAGCAAACAACATCATTTGCCGATCCGGCCAGATAATTTTGCCGTTTGAATCGACCACGCCCAAGCGGTCGCCATCGCCATCGAAAGCAATGCCAATATCAGCCTTGCAATGTTTGACCGCTGCAATTAATTCGGTCAGGTTCTTGGGGTTACTCGGATCCGGATGATGATTCGGGAAGGTGCCGTCGATGTCGCAGAACAGTTCCGTCACTTCACAACCCAGAGTTTTAAGCAGCTTTGGCCCCAGTTCACCAGCAACGCCGTTGCCGCAGTCCAGCACTACGGTCATGGGTCTGGCGATGTGTATATCTTCAGAAATAACGCCTATGTATTCGTTGGAAAATTGGCTGTTTTATTCGATGTTACTGGATTTATCCGTTGTATCAGCCTGATTGGCAATACAGGTTTTAAGCTCCACCTCCTCCGGCCATAGAGTCTCGCTTCCTGAAGACTGGTTATCTTCAGACTCGTCAAAAAAACTGCTCATTTCGAAAGTAGTCGTTTTACTATTATCGGACACATCGTCACCCTGATGATCCATGACTCGTTTAAACTGCATCAATGTTGAAACAACGGTATTCATTTCAGTCAGCTTCATTGGGTAAGTACCTCGCAGCTTACTAGTCATTATGTCCTTACAGGCTTTCAGTACGCTGCCCAGATCTTGCGTCAGCAGCCCTGAAAGTTTCCGGTATCCGATAAAAAACACCAGCAGCGCCAGCAAGGCGGACACAATAATTATGACGGCAATGAGCGTCAATGCCGCCGCATCTGTACTGCCTGCATATCGGTAATGCAGCTCCCAGCTGGTGTTGGCTACTTTTATCGGCGCATTATCTTTGTTAGGCTCGGTGCTGGCTTGCCCACCGACAGCACCCAACACCAATGCCGCCTGTTTCAACTCAATATATCCGTCCTTTAGCTCCGCTGCCTGTACAGTTTTACTGATAAAATCATAATTCAAGCTGGCCAGAATAACGCCTACCGCCTGATCATTTTGCATAATCCTGCGCGTTATCGCCAGATGCCGGTCAGGCCCGTTATCGCCCTGCACTGCTGCCAGTTGGTTTTTGGTAAACGTTTCCCGCACCATATCCAGATCGGCATAACCCATTTTCGGCGCGCTAAGGTCGTCCAGTTCTCTGACACCGGGCAACAACAGTCTAACCTTCAGAATGCCAGGCAAATATCGTTCAAGCTTTGCGGCCACCGAGGTTAATTGGGCGCTATCGTCACTGGTAACAGCAGCCACCACCTCGGGATCCTGCGCCATTTTTTCCAGCATAGCGGTTAGCAGATTTACCTGCGCAGTAAGGCCTAATGCGACGCTTTTTGCAACGGCCTCCGCTGAGTCATGCTTTGCTTGGGTGATTTGATTCGTGCTAATCCAGTAAACGCCCGCACCGGCGGTTAGAATCATTAAAACCGCAATCGCTGCCAGTAAGGAAAATAGTCGTGCCATGGTTATGTCTCTCAAAGAAAAAAAGCTTAATGACGACCGGTATGGCCAAATCCGCCGGAACCGCGCAGGCTTTGATCGAATTCATCGACTTGTTCGAATGCTACCTGCACCACCGGCACAAAAACCATTTGCGCGATGCGCTCGCCGATATTGATGGTGAAAGCGGTATCGCCCCGATTCCAGCAGGACACAAAAATCTGCCCTTGATAATCCGAATCGATCAGCCCAACCAGATTGCCCAAAACGATACCGTGTTTATGTCCCAAGCCGGATCTGGGTAATAACACGGCGGCTAATTGATGGTCGTCAATATGGATAGCCAGACCGGTTGGAATCAACAGTGTTTCCCCCGGCTTTAACTCGACCGATTCATCCAGGCAGGCGCGCAAATCCAAACCCGCCGAACCCGCTGTCGCATACTCCGGCAGCGGAATGTCTTTGCCTAAACGGCTATCCAGAATTTTAAGCTGTATTTTTTTCATGTTTCATTCTCTCTGCGATTAAGCCGATCAGTTGCTCGGCTAATTGTTTTTTGTCGGTCATTGCCAAGTCTTTTCTGCCATTTTTCCAAAAAACCTGCAACGCATTTTGTTCGCTGTCAAAACCGCCCTGATCACGTCCCACCCAGTTTGCCGCAATCATATCCAGGTTTTTCTGCGCCAATTTGGCTAGCGCGTAGTGTTCAAGATCATCGGTTTCTGCGGCAAATCCGACCGTGAACGGGCGATTAGTATTCATCCCGGCAACTTCCGCCAGAATATCCCTGGTTTTTTGCAAAGTTAACGTGGACTGTTCTGCCTGCTTTTTTATTTTCTGTGCTTCCATTAACATCGGACTGTAATCGGCAACCGCCGCCGCGCCAATGTAAATATCGTGCTCTGCGGCGTTGGCTAAAACGGCCACAAGCATTTGCGCCGCCGTTTCCACGTTGATAAGGTCGGCGTCTCTAGGTGGCAAAAGCAGCACCGGGCCGCTGACCAAGGTGACTTTGGCGCCCGCTTTTAACGCGGCGGCGGCAAGTGCATAGCCCATTTTTCCGGAACTGCGGTTGCTGATGTAGCGCACCGGGTCCAACGGTTCGCGGGTCGGGCCGGCGCTGATTAACACCTTAAGCCCGCTCATACAGAGAGTTACCGGTTCAGCCATTAAACACCTGCAAATTTCCACAGGCTCGGACATTCTGCCGAAGCCGGTTTCGCCGCAAGCCTGATCGCCTGGTTCGGGGCCGATAACGGCAACCCCGTGGCTGATCAGTTTTTGGATGTTTTCCTGGGTTACCGCCTTGTGCCACATAGCTTGATTCATGGCCGGGGCAACGTAAACAGGACAGGTTGCGGCCAGATACAGAGTCGATAATAAATCGTCAGCCAAGCCGTGACTGAATTTTGCCAAGGTATTGGCCGTTGCTGGAGCCACAATCAACACATCGGCCCAACGCGCCAGACTGATATGCCCCATCGCGTTTTCGGTATCCGCATCGAGCAATTCGCTATGCACCGGATTGCCGGACAGCGCTTGAAAAGTCAGCGGACTGACAAACTGCATGGCTGAGTGGGTCATCACCACGCGCACTGTTGCACCTTGTTTTCGCAGCAGCCTGACCAATTCGGCCGACTTATACGCCGCAATGCCGCCGCTGACGGCCAATAAAATATGCTTATTAATAATAATGCCCAGCAAATTGAACAAAACCGATATTATGGCAACTATGCAGCAATTCTTCTACGCTTTAATTTCAATCGCATAAGGAACAACCCATGTCTATTAAGGATTGGCCGGCAGAAGACCGACCCAGAGAAAAACTACTGCAACGTGGCTCAGCCGCTTTAACCGACGCGGAACTGCTGGCTATTTTCCTGCGCACCGGCTCGCCCGGCAAAACGGCGGTTGATCTGGCGCGTGAGCTGTTGGCCGATTTCGGCTCCCTGAAAGCCTTATTAGGTGCAGACCAACAACGCTTTTGTCAAGGCAAAGGCTTAGGCGACGCCACTTATGCCCAACTCCAGGCAGTAATGGAAATGGCCAGGCGACATTTTAAAGAAACCCTGCAACGAGGCGATGCGCTGACCAGCCCGGAAATCACCCGCGCTTATCTTAGCGCCCAACTGGGCGGTTACAGCTACGAAGTGTTCGCCTGTTTATTTCTTGATAATCAACACAGGGTCATCCAGCTGGATGAGTTATTCAGAGGCACCATAGACGGCGCCAGCGTTTATCCCAGAGAAGTCGCCAAGCAGGCGCTACGCCATAATGCGGCGGCGGTCATCTTTGCCCACAACCACCCGTCCGGCATTTCCGAACCCAGCCAGGCCGACAAACACATCACCGAGAAACTTAAGCAGGCCTTAGCCTTGTTCGATATACGGGTGCTGGATCATTTTATTATCGGTGACGGACAGCCATATTCTTTTGCGGAGCATGGGTTGTTGTAAGAATGAGTTCCGTAGCGCGAATCCGCCTTACAGTGTTAGTTACAATTGGGAAGGGTTTAAAGAGCTGGTAAAATACTTTGGAATAGCCCAACCGCGAATCTGTCATGCTTTCTGAGAACTTTAATCAAGAGCCGTTGTGCAAAGTGAGCAGTTTTGAAGAGCCTTGTGCGGTAATTCCGCACGCAGGGATCTGTGAGGGGGCAGTCGGGTAACTGGCTGTTCTACCTCGATTGATTTTATGCGCCACAATATTCTCGAACCTGTTGCATTGGCTACATCTTGGCAAATGACAACTGTTTGGAGATTGCCCTTTTCAATGGCTAATACCAAATGGAGTTTAGAAGGATTTGCTGATTTTACCGAAAGCAAAAATGCGAAATACGTTGGCAACATCCTGCGCAACCACAATTGCGCCTTGATGTGGGCGATTTATGGGGCAAACTAACCATGTATTTGTTGGCGTCGAATATCAGTATTGGCACAATAAATTCGGCATTCGAGGGTTGAATGAAGGCTTGCCGCAAGTGTTAGTCGATTGGAAATATTAACCGAGGATTTGTCATGAAAATTTTAAAAATAATCTCTTTGTCGATTTTACTGTTGAGCAGCGTTGCAGTGTTTGCAGAACCTGAAACAAAAACAGAAAAAACGCCTGTTGTTATCGGCTTTGATGGTGAATTTGGTTTTATCGGCAGCACTTCTGCTGAGGCTATCAGTCAAGGCATCCCTTGTTGTCCCCGTAAACCCACAGGAGAATCCGCATGCTAACCTTGTTCCCAAAAATGTTCCACAGCTTTGCGCTGTGCATGCTCATGCTGTTGTGCGTGGTCACGGCCCGGGCGGCTTCGATGCCGCCGGTGCTGGTCGGTCTGGACGGCGAGTTCGGCCTCGAGAACAGCATCTCCGCGCAGGCCATCGAGCTGGGCCTGCGCACTGCGATCGCGGAAATCAATGCGGCCGGCGGCGTGCTGGGCGGGCGTCCGATTGAGCTGGTGATCAAGGATAATCACGGGGTACCGGCGCGCGGCACCCGCAACGGAATCGAATTCGCGGCCATGCCCAACCTGGTTGCCGTGTTCGGCGGACGCATGAGTCCGGTGATCCTCGAGCAATTGCCGACACTACAGGCGGCGAAACTGCCGTACCTGGTGGCCTGGGCGGCGGCCGATCCGATCATCGACAACGGCATGCAGCCGAACTACGTCTTCCGCCTGTCGCTGCGAGACGGCCTGGCCATGCCGAAGTTGCTGAAAACGGCGCAACAGCGGGGCTTCGACCAGGTCGGCCTGCTGTTGCCTAACACCTCCTGGGGGCGTAGCAATCTGGCTGCGGCAGAGAAAGCCATGCGCGGGGTCAAGAATCAGAAGATCGTCGATATCGCCTGGTTCAACTTTAGAGACACCTCGCTCATCAAACAGTACCAGAAGCTGACGGGTGCCGGCGCCAAGGCGGTGGTGCTGGTCGCCAACGACGAGGAGGGCGTGACCCTGGTGCGCGAAGTGGCGGCGCTGCCGCCGAGTCAGCGCGTGCCTATCCTCAGCCACTGGGGCATCACCGGCGGCGAATTCTTCAAGAATACGGGTGCAGCATTGCAGGAAGTTGATCTGTCGGTGATCCAGACCTTCAGTTTCTTCACCGCCGACAAGCAGATGTTGGCGCGCTTCATGAAGACGGCGGAGCAGACCGGTGGCATCAAGCACATTGAGGACATTCGC
>JBCKWP010000047.1:0-12720 GCA_038922455.1 Methylobacter sp.
AGAAACATCGACCGAAGCCTGTTCGGCAGCGCTGTTTATTGATGGCGAGGTGAAAGAGCGTTTTGAGCTGGCACCCAAAGAGCATACCAAGCTGATCTTGCCGATGATCGATTCATTAATGTCGGATGCGGGCTTAAAACCGCAACAGCTTGATGCACTGGCGTTCAGTCGCGGCCCCGGCTCGTTCACCGGTGTGCGTATCGCCACAGGGGTGATTCAGGGTATCGCCTTGGGCGCAGATTTGCCGGTGGTTCCTGTATCCACTTTGGCAGCTATCGCCCAGGATTTTTTTGATAATGATAATGATAATGATGATAATGATGATGATAGCGTTGCCTTTGTCGCGATGGATGCGCGGATGGGCGAGATTTTCTGGGCTGTTTACCGGCGCGATGCACTAGGCTATGCCGAACTAATAGGTTTTGAGGCGGTGACTCCGGCTGCTTCGGTTGAATTTCCTGATGGGGTGGGCGTGGGGATCGGTTCAGGCTGGGGCGTTTACAATCAGGAACTAATGACTCGTTTGGCCGGGCGCGTCATTCGTTATAAAGCCGATCTGCTGCCCAGAGCCGGTGCGATTGCTCGGTTAGGCGCGCGATATTTCGAGCTGGGGCTGGCCGTTGCGGTTGAACAGGCCATGCCAGTTTATTTACGGGATAAGGTCGCTAAGAAAGAATCAGAGAGGTGATGGACGAATAGTTACAGCATTTTCAAACCATGATAATTGCAGTCAATTTCCCGTTCGCTCTGAGCTTATCGAAGAGCTGATGTGGTTCGACAAGCTCAGAGCGAACGGTGAATTATGTGATTTGTCATTAATCACCATTGAAAACGCTATATCTGCATGAACCCTATCGCCGTCAGTATGGTGAAAGTCCGTACCAGAGTAAGCCAAAGCTCTGAAATTGAAAGTAACTGCGTCACCGTGAGGTGGGGTGGGAAGTAACTAGAAATGAACTGTCAGTCTATAGGATGACGAACCCGTTTCGGTTTCATATGGTGGCGAGCCTTCGGATTCATGGCGAAGCCTGAAAATCACGGATTACGCTGACTTGGCTGTTAAAGCGATGATTTGACTGCATGGGATGTTTGGGGATGGAATGATAGAAAGATAGTACGCAAAAAGCGGGGAGACCTGCCGGTCGCAGTGAACGATGGGCAGGAGTCAGAAAAGTCTTGCAAGCTAGTTTCGCCGAACTCCAGCGGCTCAGTGCGTAACATCAGTTATAATCTAATATTCAAACAAGCTCACAGAGTTTAGTTTAAAATCTACGGCTTCGTCGAGCCGTATCACATCTATATTACCTTGCCCAGCAATGAAAACAACGCCATCTGAAGTTTTAACAACGCTATCAACTATTCGCGATTATATCCGCTGGGCTGCCAGCTGTTTTACCGAAGCCGAATTGTGTTTCGGACATGGTAGCGCGACGGCGCTGGATGAGGCAGCGGCGCTGGTGTTACACACTGTTCGCCAGCCTTATAATCTGGTCGATGCCTATCTGCAAAGCGTTTTAACGTTGACTGAACGCCAAGCTGTGCTCGACAGGGTCGGCAGGCGCATCAACGAACGCATACCGGCCGCCTATTTAACCCATGAAGCTATTTTTGCCGGCCTGGCTTTTTATGTCGACGAGCGGGTGCTGGTGCCAAGATCGCCTATCGCCGAACTGATTGAACAGCGCTTTGCGCCTTGGGTGGATGAAGAGCAGGTCGAGCGTATTCTGGATTTGTGTACCGGCAGCGGCTGCATCGCCATCGCCTGCGCTTATGCCTTTTCCGATGCTGATGTCGATGCGGTGGATTTGTCGAAAGATGCGCTGGTTGTTGCTGAGCTGAATGTCGCCAAACACAAAATGAACGATGCGGTGAGCCTTTACCGGTCGGACTTGTTTAAAGAACTGCCCGAAACCCGCTATGACATCATTGTCAGCAATCCGCCTTACGTAGCCCTTGAAGAATGGGAGCAATTGCCGGCAGAGTTTCGTGCTGAACCGGATATGGGTTTTAAAGGCGGACACACTGGATTGGATCTTGTGTTGCGGATTCTGGTCGATGCCGACCGGTATCTGACAGAGCAGGGGATTTTGGTCGTGGAAGTGGGTAGCAGTGCGGAAACCTTGCAAGGCATGTTCCCCGATGTGCCTTTTTACTGGCTAAGTTTTGAACGCGGCGGCGACGGCGTGTTTTTGCTGACGGCGGAACAGGTTAGTCAATACAACGAATTATTTTTAGCGGCTTTATAACTATGTCTGGAAACTCAATAGGAAAATTATTTACCGTCACTTCATTTGGCGAAAGCCACGGCCCGGCGATAGGCTGCATCGTCGATGGTTGCCCTCCGGGCATGGTCTTGACCGAAGCTGATTTGCAGGAAGACCTGGATCGCAGGAAGCCCGGCACCTCTCGGTACACCACCCAACGGCGCGAAGCCGATGAAGTCAGGATTTTGTCCGGCGTGTTCGAAGGCAAAACCACCGGCACGCCAATTGGCTTATTGATTGAAAACACCGATCAACGCTCTAAGGACTATACCAACATCGCCGATACCTTCCGGCCCGGTCACGCCGACTATACCTATCAGCACAAATACGGCATCCGGGATTATCGCGGAGGAGGGCGCTCATCGGCCCGTGAAACGGCCATGCGGGTTGCGGCAGGCGGCATCGCCAAGAAATACCTCAAGGAACAGGCAGGCATAGAAATACGCGGTTATCTGTCGCAGCTGGGGCCGATAAAAATTGAAAAGCTTGATTGGTCGGTCATCGACAGCAATCCTTTTTTCTGCCCCGATGTCGATAAAGTCGCCGAAATGGAAGCTTATATGGATGCGCTACGCAAGGAAGGCGAATCGATCGGCGCAAGGATAGAAGTGGTTGCAACCAACGTTCCGCCGGGGCTGGGTGAACCTATCTTCGATCGTCTTGATGCTGATCTGGCCCATGCCTTGATGAGTATCAATGCGGTCAAAGGCGTGGAAATCGGCGACGGTTTTGCTTGCGTCAACAGCAAGGGTACCCAGTTTCGCGATGAAATCACCCCGGACGGTTTTTTAAGCAATCATGCCGGCGGTATTTTGGGCGGCATTTCCAGCGGCCAGAATGTGACTGCCAGTATCGCCTTAAAACCCACCTCCAGCTTGCGGCTACCGGGCAGAAGCATCAACCTGAATGGCGAAGCTATTGAAGTGATCACCAAAGGTCGCCACGATCCCTGCGTCGGCATACGCGCAACGCCGATTGCCGAGGCGATGATGGCGATTGTGATTATGGATCATTTGTTACGGCATCGGGCGCAGAATATCAACGTGCAATCGGGATTGCCTATCTTGCGGTAAACCGATATTTTCTCGTTCCCACGCGCTGCGTGGGAATGCCATAGGGGACGCGCTGCGTCCCGAATCTGCAGACTGGGGCTACGTTTTCTGGCGTTACGCGTGACCCGTGGCGCAGCGCGCCTTTAACTGCATTCCCACGCAGCGCGTGGGAATGAGGTAAGAGATACCCCAACATGAATAATCCAATGCCTATTCCTTACTGGCGACTGTCGAGTTTTTATTTCTTTTATTTTGCAATAGTAGGGGCTTTTATTCCTTATTGGAGCCTGTTCCTAAAGGATAGCGGTTTTAATCCTATCCAAATCGGCGAGCTTTTTGCGCTGTTAGGCGGCACTCGCATTATTGCACCGATGCTATGCGGCTGGATTGCCGATCGTACCGGGAAAGACCTGCGCATTATCCGCATCGTTGCCTTTTTAACCGCGTTGCTCTTTTCCGGTTTTCTATTTGTTCACGGTTATGTTGGGTTTGCCGGGATAACTATTGCCTTTGGTTTTTTTTGGAATTCCACTTTGCCGCAATTCGAAGCGGTCACTTTGTACCATTTAAAAGATCAAGCGCATCGCTATAGTCGAATAAGATTGTGGGGCTCTATCGGTTTTATTGTCGCGGTGCTGGGCGTAGGCCGATTATTGGATAACTCGTCGTCAGACCTCCTGCTTCCGGCCATAATCACGGCATTAATGACGTTAGTCTGGCTGGTCAGCCTAGTGACGCCGAGCACCCAGACGATCAATCACCAGGCTGCCGCCATCGGTATTATGCAAATCCTAAAAAGACCGGAAGTACTGGCTTTTTTGATAGCTAATATGTTGTTACAGCTTGCCCACTCGCCTTATTACGTGTTTTATTCGATCTATCTAAAGCACTATCAGTACTCGACTAGCTTGACCGGATTGCTTTGGGCGTTGGCTGTTTTTGCCGAGATTATTTTATTTATCTACATGCGCCGTTTGTTGAAACGTTTTTCCCTACGGGCGATTTTATTGGCCAGTATCCTGTTGTCGGTCGTTCGCTGGCTGATTATCGGTTACTGCGTCGATTATGTTTGGCTGCTGGTTTTTGCCCAAGTGCTGCATGCGGCAACCTTTGCCGGGACTCATGTCGCCGCCATTCATTTAGTACATCTGTATTTTGGCGATCGGCATCAAGGTAAAGGCCAGGCGCTTTACGCCAGCTTAAGTTTCGGCTTGGGCGGAATGTTGGGCAGTTATTATAGCGGTCGATATTGGGAGTCATTGGGCGCGGAAGTTGTCTATTCAATGGCGGCGGTATTTTGTAGTGTTGCTTTTGTGATTGTCTATATCTGGGTAGGACGGGAAAGTTCTCAAGATAAGGCTGTATTAGGTTAAAATAGAGCTAAGTTGTGTTAATTCGATCTGCAAATATTTAGGGGATAATGTGTTTGAAATCATAAAAAGCGGCGGCTGGATGATGCTGCCAATCATCCTGAGTTCAATTGCTGCGATGGGCATTATTGGGGAACGTTTCTGGTCTTTACGAAGAAAGAAGATTTTACCGCCGGAACTGGTTCCTCAGGTATGGCGGTTATCCCGTGAACACAAGCTGGATGATGCTGCTTTGCGGCACTTGAGAAACAGCTCGCCGCTCGGTTGTATCTTGGCGGCGGGTCTTGCCAATAGCCATCACGGCAGGAAATTTATGAAAGAGTGCGTCGAAGAGTCTGGTCGCAGGGTCGTCCATGATCTGGAACGTTTCCTTAACACCTTGGGCACGATTGCCGCTGTCAGTCCGTTACTGGGTTTATTAGGAACCGTGTTCGGCATGATCGATATTTTTGCTTCGCTTTTAGAGCACGGCGCCGGTAATCCCGCTGTCTTGGCTGGCGGTATTTCTGTGGCGCTGATCACTACGGCATCCGGCCTGACCGTAGCCATTCCAAGTTTAATTTTTCATCGCTATTTTGAACGGCTGGTTGATGACTATGTCATTACGATGGAAGAGGAAGCGTTAAAGCTGATCGATATTTTGCACGAAGATCGGAAAGCGTCCTGATGAAGTTCCAACGTAAAAAAAGGGAGAATGTCGATATTGCGTTGATCTCAATGATCGATGTGCTTTTTGTATTGTTGCTATTCTTCATGGTTTCTACAAGCTTTAATCAACATACGGAAGTTAATGTTAAGCTTCCTGAAGCTGATGGGACAGCAGCTGAGGAACATCCCAAAACGGTGTCTTTGGTGATTGATGCAGACGGACTTTATTCGCTGATCGGTGAGGATAAATTGCCTCATCAATTAATCAACCAAAGTCGGGCAGGCTTAAAGCAGGAACTAAGCAAGCTCTCAGAACAGGCTAAGGAGCTTCCGTTTATCATCATCACCGATGAAAAAGCCCCTAGCAAGGCGGTCATTAATGCGCTGGATATAGCCGCTAAGGCGGGATTCAGTCACGTTACTTTGCCAACATTACACCCGACTGACGAGCCATGACCCATTCGACGGGATCAAGTTTTCACGCGAAGCGCCCGAAGGGTGCAGGGCAGGATAGCCCTGCATGAAAAAAACCTTAGCCCGATGGCTGGTAGACATCTGGTACAAAGACCCATTTATCGGCGTATTTTTGATGCCGCTGGGTTTTTTGTTCAGCGACTTCGCTAAATTCAGAAAATTCCTGTACCGGATTGGCGTGTTAAAAAAGCACACCTTGCCGGTTCCGGTTATCGTGATAGGCAATATTACCGTGGGTGGCACCGGGAAAACGCCGTTGATTATCTGGTTGGCCCAGTTGCTAAAAGATGAGGGATTCAAGCCCGGCATTATCAGCAGAGGCTACGGCGGGCAAGCTGAATCATGGCCGCAATGGGTCGATGCAAACAGCACGGCGGAACAGGTCGGCGACGAAGCCTTGTTGATAGCCAAACAAACCGGCTGCCCGATGGCCGTAAGCCCGTTGCGGGTAGAGGCCGCCAGATTGCTACTTGAAAGGTCAGGCTGTAATATCATTTTATCCGACGATGGCCTGCAACATTACGCGCTGAACCGGGATATTGAGATTGCCGTGATTGACGGGGAGAGACGCTTTGGCAACGGCTATTGTTTACCGGCAGGGCCGCTCCGCGAACCGATAGAAAGATTGCAGAGCGTCGATTTTATCGTCGTGAACGGAGAGAAATATGAAGACAACGAGTATTCGATGCAAATCACCGGAAATACTGCGGTCAACCTGGTCACCGGACAGCAAAGACCGTTGCAGGAATTTAGCACAGCAAGATGTCATGCCTTGGCGGGCATAGGCAATCCCGATCGGTTTTTTAAATTGCTGGAGTTAGCGGGGTTGGCCTGTAAAACGCACAGCTTCCCGGATCATTATAAATTCCAGCCTAGCGACATCTCGTTTCCTGGTTCCGAGCCGGTGTTAATGACTGAGAAGGATGCGGTAAAATGCATGACGTTTGCAGGTGATCAACATTGGTATGTCCCCGTAAAAGCCATTCCTGAAATGGGTTTTGCCGAGCGGTTGTTAGGGTTGTTGCAAGAGAAATTAAAGCGATCCGTCGCACGGTAAGGCTTCGTAGGATTAAAGCGTTAATCTTAACCACCGACTGCCGAAATGTCGGGCAACGAAAATCTGTCGCCCGACCTACATTGGAGGAATCTTCGCCATACAATATCGCGTCGCGCACTTAGGTGCTTTCCAAGAATAAACATACCCAAATGACGCAGGATTTTTGTTCAGCTACAAGGCGCAAAAATGGGCGCATAGCGAGCTATGCGCCCATTTTTGCAACGCAGTAGATGGGCAAAAAGACCAGTCATTTGGGTGTGTTTTTTGCAGGAAATCACCTTGTAGCTTGGTAGGGTATGCATCGCGTACCATTGAACTGATTATTTCACTCTTTCAATATGAATCATCGTTGCTCTTAACGAAGCCAGCACATCGATAAACAGGCAAACCATTGAGCTGAAAATAAATAACACGCTGAACACGACAAATAAAATTAAGACTTCGGCGTTGATATATCCGATAAACCGCGAAGATATTGAACCCAGCATAAATACGCCGCTGCTGATTGCGCTGCACAACAATAAACCAAAACTCCACTTGAGTACCTGACACCGGTACACCATGGTATTGAGTTCCTTTTCCAGTTTTTCCGCTATTGGGTTGGTTTTAAGGGTGTCGTAAATCTCCCTGACCCGGCCGATTGCATGGGTGTAACGGGCGTTCAAGGTCAGTACAAATATGCCGATGCTGGAAAACAAAACCAGAGAGCTGGTTACCAGTTCGACGATGCCATCTAATTTGGACAGCATTAGCCTTCCTGGCCGTCAATTCTTGCGCCGGTTAATATCGGCAAATAAACAAAGACGAATAAGGAGAAGGCCGCCAGCCAGGAAAGCGCCGATACGTAGATTAAATTTTCGTACCAGCCCGGCATCGCTATTGGCAATAAAACCCGAAACAATGCGGCGACATTAATCAATGCAAACGCGATCGCTAGCGCATTGGAAGCTTTGAGTGCCCGGCCGGTATGGCCTAACGATACCCTGGCCATCATACCCAGCGTTAATACGCCGATACCGCCCAGGGTAAACGCATGCAGTGCCAACGACGGCAGCACCACCGAATAGGCCGACAATACGGTCAGCATAAAGCCCAGGATTATCCAGCCGTAACCGGTATAAAGCACCCATAATAACGGCACATATTGGATGCGTTTTACATACCAGATGGATAACCTGGCGACATTGACGGCAGCGGCAACAATGGCCGCCAGGGCTAACAAGGTTCCTGACATGCCGAATAATTGCAGAGCAAAGACAATAACCGCTGAGGCTACTGACAGCTTATCCAGCAGCGGATTTTTGATGATCAGCGTTCCGGGTATCCCGCGTTCGGTAAAGAAGGGAAATACGCGCCCGGCGATGATCAGGATCAGGATGATGATAGTCGCGACGACCAGCTGGATGCCTGTTGCGGCGGTGTTGCTTTGTAGCCCCAGAATTTCAATATGGATCAAGCCGTTGCCCAGCGCCAACAGCAGCACCAAGCCTATAAAAAATAGGTTTCGATATTGCTTTGCCTGAACGATCGGTTTGCTGACTTGATAAGCCAATACGGGCAGGAATGAAAAATCCACCAGTGCAATCAAGGCGTCAGGCAGCGCCCCGGCATAAAACGGCAGGATGCGCCCGTATAGCCATAACAGACACAAGCTTGCCAAGGGGTCGCCGGTTAAGGTCGGTTTTCCAGTCCAGTTTTTGACCGCCGTCAATAAAAACCCTGCAATGACGGCGACCGTATAGCCCAGCAGCATTTCGTGCGCATGCCAGTAATTGCTGGGGTAATAATGTTCAGATGATGCCGCGCCATTGGACAGGGTGTTCCAAAATACTATCAGGATCAGCGCCGCAAGGCCTGCCAAGACAAAAAAGGCTCTAAAACCCAGCGCAAAAAGAGGGTAGTTAAAGATAGGTTGTGGTTTCATAGCGATGTTTTTCCAGCGGTTTGGTGTTCGAGAATGGCGGTTATTATACTAATTAAGGTTTTTTTGCGCTTCCAAGACGAGTGCTTTTAGTTTGCGCAGCACTTGTTGTTGCTGTGCCGGTGGCAGTTTGGCAAAGTCCAGTTCAAATTCGCTAAGGCTATAGTCCGGGGTCTCGGCGGCATTGCCGGATAAACTCAGGCCGCAATCGCTAATGACATGCTTGATTGGTTCGGCGGCATTTTCTAAGGGTATTGCGGCGGACAGAACCTCGCGGATCATGGTGTTGACGCGAATGAAAATGGATTGCCCGGTCAAGATCTCATCGGTGATACGCTGAGCATATTCTTCGGTATAGCCTCTGCGTTTGGAGTCCTTAAAGGTAAGCATTTGCAGCTTAACGGGCGGATTTTTGTCGATTTGGTATTCGAAACTAAAGGATCTGCCTTGCGAAGCTATCAGCCTGTCGGCATCGATGGCCACTTGCAGGGCGTTATCCTTGCAGATAACTTCCAGTCGAAGGTTGTCGTAAAGTCCGCGAGGCGGCAGAGGCGATAGCGCGTAGCTATAGCTTTTATTGCTTAAGCGGTCGTTTTCTTGATGATAGCTCCAGGTATTGTCGGCGTAGACAGTAAAGGAACAACAAACCAGCAGTGCCATAATAAGTTTCGGCGTGTGGCAGGGTAGTACAAAAGTATGGCTGAGCTTCATTTTTGATGTCCCTGAATGCAAGAGTTTAATGGCTATCCATTAACTTGAAAAAACTTTTTGGTGCGCCGCATATTGGACAATCCCAGCTTTCGGGAATATCCGCCCAACGAGTCCCCGGCGCAATTCCGCTATCCGGCTCGCCTTTAGCTTCATCATAAAAATGCTCGCATTCCATGCACTGGTATTTTTTAAAGTCTGACATATCGTGCCTTTTTTATGAGAATGGAAAGCCTAGCTTACGCGCTTTATCGTGTTGTTGAAAGTATTACCCTTTGCCACGGGTACGCGTTCTAACGCTGGTATTGGTAGGGGATTTGTCTTTAGAAGTTTCCAGCGTTTCAAAGCGTTTTTCAATAAATTGAATAATCAAATCGGCAATATCCTTGCCGCTGGCTGCTTCAATACCTTGCAGTCCAGGCGATGAATTAACCTCCATAATAACCGGACCGTGATTGGAGCGCAGTATATCGACGCCGCACACATTCAGTCCCATGATTTTTGCAGCACGCACCGCAGTAGAGCGTTCTTCAGGCGTTAAACGCACCAGCGATGCAGAGCCGCCACGGTGTAGATTTGAACGAAATTCACCGGGGGTTGCCTGTCGTTTCATCGCGGCAACGACTTTGCCGTCCACCACAAAACAACGAATATCACTGCCACCGGCTTCTTTGATAAATTCCTGCACCATGATGTTGGCTTTGAGCCCCATGAATGCCTGAATAACGCTTTCTGCGGCATTATGGGTTTCCGCCAAGACCACGCCGATCCCTTGAGTGCCTTCCAGGAGTTTAATCACCAGCGGAGCGCCGCCGACTTGGGTAATTAAATCTTCAATATCATCAGGATTATTGGCAAAACCGGTTACTGGTAGGCCAATACCCTTTCTGGCAAGCAACTGAATTGACCTTAATTTATCCCGTGATCGTGATATGGCAACCGATTCATTCAACGGAAAAACATTCATCATCTCAAACTGCCTCAATACCGCAGTGCCGTAGAAGGTGACGGAAGCGCCAATCCGGGGAATAACAGCATCGAATCCGGTTAAGTCTTCACCCCGATAATGGATAGATGGGTTATGCGAGGTAATGTTCATATAGCAACGCAATACATCCAGAACCCGCACCTTATGGCCTCGCGCTTCGGCGGCTTTAACCAAGCGAGAGGTCGAATACAGTTTGGGGTTACGGGATAAAATAGCAATTTTCATAAAAACTTAAGTTCTCGGTTTAATGCAGTCAGGTAAAGGCATATTTTGACATGAAATAAGGCGGGATGCTTTATAAATGGGGCTGAAGTGTTTTTACCTACTCGACTATAATGGGCAGCTTCAAGCAGTCACCTAGACCCACAAAAACAACGCATGGAAACTAACGCATATTTTGACGACATTCACACCCACATTATTCGGGAACTGACCAAAGCGAATTACGATATAACCATCGCCGTCGCTTGGTTCACCGATAATGAAATCTTCCGCAGCCTTTGTCAAAAATCTAAAGACGGTGTTCACGTTCATTTAGCCTTGCTTGATGACGACATTAACCGACAAAAATCCAGCATCCAATTTCAACAACTGATTGATTCGGGTGGTGAATTATTTTGGATTCCTGTTAGTGAATCCAACAACATCATGCACCACAAATTTTGTGTCATTGACCGTCGGCACGTCATCACCGGCTCATACAATTGGACGCGCCGCGCTCGTGATAATCAGGAGGATATTGTCATTGTCAGTGACGCGGCTGAATTTGCAATGCAGTATCTGGAAACCTTCAACGAGCTGCTGCTTAACAATGATTATCGCGTCAAAGCCATTCCGCGCATGGATAGTGAAGCCATGGTGCGGCGCTTAGAGCTAATCCGTAACATGATTGAACTGGGTGATTTTGATGATGTTCGCCAACAAGCTAATAAACTGCGTCAAGCCGATAGTGAAGCCTTGCAAACCACCATCGACCTGATCGACCAACAACAATTTAGTCTGGCAGCACAACACATAGCCGCGTTAATTCAGTCATTGCGAGCCGTTGCCATTTACCGTGACCCCGGCATTGAACGCCTTAAACAACAACTCGCCACACTGACTTATCAAGTCACCGCGCTAAGTGACCAAAAAATAGAAGTCGAACGCCTTATCAACGATTTTTTACATCAACATCATCAGCATTTGGGCGATTTGATTGCTCACTATTTCGAATTGCAACAACGCATTGCCGAAATACGTTTTGAAAAAATCAAAAAATCCAACGGTGGTGAAGACGGCATCGCCTCACAAGCCGAGAGTGATTATCAAGAGGCCAGTCAGGATTACCAAAATTACCAACAATACTACCAAGAAATTGACAACGAACCCGCGCCACTGACACTCAGTGAAGCCGACCAAGCCGAATTAAAAAAATGCTACAAAATCGCCGCCATGCGTTGTCATCCCGACCGCGTTAGCGACGAATTGAAATTAGCCGCCACGGATATTTTCAGTCAATTACAAGCCGCCTACCGCAATAACGATTTAGAGGGCGTGAAAGCCTTACTCGAACGTGTTCAGCAAGGTCAATTCGCCACTGACCACCGCGTTACATGGCAAGAAAGCGAACAGTTAACCCGCGCTATTGCTGATTTAGACTACAAACTGCGGGACTTACGCCAACAAATCGCAGAACTTAGCAACGGCGAAACATGGCAAACACTCCATGGAATTGACGATTGGGATGTTTATTTTGCCGATAAACACAGCCAACTTGAAGCCGAAATTGTCGAACTCGAACACATCATCGAGGAAGAATTATGAAAGAACTCATTCCAATAACCAATAAAAATTTGGCGACAGCGACCAATTATTTAGCGTTGGGAAATCGTGCGCTGGCAGCCATCGAAAAGAAACGTAAGGAAATGCAGGCAGTTCGTGATGAGGCGTGGCTGGATGAATTGATTGCGTGGGCGGATGAAAATGAAATTCGAGATTATTATTTTGATGACAAGAAAAAATATTGGCGTGGATTACCGCGTGATAAAAAAGCAATTTTGAATTTAACGGAGTTGGATTTAGGGCGGAATGAACTCACCGAGCTTCCTGAATCCATTGGCAACTTGACCCATTTAACGGTGTTGTATTTAGGGTTCAATCAACTCACCGAACTGCCTGAATGGATTGGCAACTTGACCAATTTGACTGTGTTAGGTTTATTCCAGAATCAACTCACCGAGCTTCCTGAATCGATTG
>JBCKWP010000048.1:0-12548 GCA_038922455.1 Methylobacter sp.
TAAAAAATCACTCTCAACAGGAAAACAATGACTACTAAAATTAAAATACACATCGACTACACACTTTTCGGCAAAGAAGCCGCGCGGTTACTCAACATCGAAAAAGAATTATTTGAACAGGTTTTGAATTTGCCCCATGTTTTTGATGGTGATAATCAAGGCAAAGGCAAAGAGTATTTCGTCAACGGCATTCAACACATCGAAAACGAGCTACAAAAATTAGAAAAAATGGAAGTCGTGATTGCGGTTGTCGGCACGATGAAAGCAGGCAAATCAACAACTATTAATGCCATTGTCGGCACAGAAGTTTTGCCGAATAGAAACGCGCCAATGACCACATTGCCTACGTTAATTCGCAATAAACACGGGCAAGTCGAACCCATTTTAAAACTCAACAAATTAAAACCGCTCGAAAATTTAAGCAAAGACATTGCTAAAAAATTAGCCGCATTGGTTCAGTCTAATGAAATTGGGCAATTGGATTTGTACAACGCACAAGATGGCAGAGAATTGATTGAAGGTTTGTTGAAACATCAGGGTTATCAGTTCCAAAGCGAGTATCAAGGTCAGCAAGCGATTTTTTCATTTCTCAAACACTTAAACGATTTGATGCGGTTGGCAAAAGAAGCATTAATCGACCTTGAACCACCTTATCAAGAATACGAAAACCTCAATGATTTACCCGTGATTGAAATCGAGTTTTATCACTTGAAAGGCAAAGCGGATTCAGCTCAAGGCAGTTTGGCAATTTTAGATACGCCAGGCCCGAATGAATTTGGGCAAAGTGAAAAATTGAGAAAGGTTTTTAAAACCCAATTAGAAAAAGCCTCCGCCGTGGCGTTGGTGATTGATTACACGCAAATGAAATCCGAATCCGAAGCGACTGTTCGCCGTGAAGTTGCCGAAGTAACCAAGCAATTAACCAAAGATAATTTATATATTTTAGTTAATAAGTTTGACCAAACTAATAGCAATTCCATGCAAAAAGATGAAGTTCAGGATTATGTCGTTAAAACCTTGATGGAAAACACCATTGAACGTGGTCAGGTTTATCCAATTTCTGCGCAACACGCTTATTTGGCAAATCGTACAAAACACACTCTCGAGTTGCAGGGTAAATTGCCTGATTTTCAAAAAGAAGGTTGGGTTGCTGATTTTGGAAAATTGGCATTAGGCATGGATTGGGAAGAAGACATTGACGATGTTGAACGCTGTAAAAAACGCGCTGAAACACTTTGGAACAAAAGCCATTTTAATGAACCGTTAGTAGGCATTATTCAAGAAGCGCATTCAACCGCCGCTGAAAAAAGCCTGAAATCTGCGGTGTTAAAACTTGTTTCTTGGCATCAAGAACTGACGAACACTTGTTCAATTATCAACACGTCAATCACCAGTGACATAAGCAAAATAAATGAGGCGATTCAATCGTTAAACAAGGGGATTAACGATGTTGCAGAGGTGAAGAAAAACGTAGCTACCGTAACAGAAGAGCGAATAAGCGAATTAAGCGTCGCGCTTAACCAATTAGCTGACAATAATCAGCAAGCTATAAAAGATGAAATTGAGCGGTTTTTTAAAGAGGGAAAATCTATAGAAAAACAGGTGACAGCTCAACAACTAAAAGAAGATATAAAAACGCTATCTGCACCTAATTTTAGGGATTTAGCCGCCTTTCTTTTGAGTGGGGGTGAAGTTGATAGACAAAAAATTAGGGTTGCAGAAGCTAAAAAGAAAGCCGTTTTTGATGCCGAAAATCCAGTTATTTCGTTTAGAGACCAAGATGATGCAGATAAATTAACTAAAGATATTCAACGGTCTATTATAAAGATATTTGAGAATTTGGCAGAGCAATTTAGTTTTCACTCTAGTCAAATTACCTCAAAAATGGCTGAAGAAATATTTTCAAATATCAATCAAGTAACTACCGAATCGCTTACAAAAGCTCAAGAAAAATTAGGTGATAGCGGATTTCAATTAAATTTATCCTTGCCTAAGATGACGTTGTCGCTTGATTCATTTGACCCGACAGCTTTGCTTGCAAATGGATTACAGACAAAAACAGAATCGAAAACAAGTCAACGCAGAACAACAGGTGTATGGGGATCATTGTGTAGCTGGTTTGGCACATCTGATTGGGGTTGGGAAACGTACACATATCAACAAACGACTTATGAAGTGGACATAAACAAGATTCGTAACAGCGTTCTTAAACAGTTAGAAGCCTACAAAGCAGATCACACCGCCCAATTTGAAGGTTATTTGCATCATCAATTTATTCCAGTGATTGGTGAACATATCAACGAACTTGTTAGTTATTTGTCACGTTACCGCGACCTGTTAAATAATGGCATTAAAAGCAATCAACTTGAGCAAGAAGAAAAAAAACAGCTTCGTCAGCAACTCATTACGTTAATCAGCAAAAGCAAGGCACAAAATAACGACATCAAAGTAATTGAAGGCAGTTTATGAATCAAGACGTTAGCAAATTGATTGTTGAGCATCCGCAATTGAAAGAAAAGGTGTTGGTTGATTTTATAAATGGCATTGAAGTGATTGATGACCATATTCGTGTTCAAGAAAAAACGAATGAAAAGTTTTTCGGGCGGGTGTGGAGTGACTTAACAGGTGAATCGCACGCACGGCAACATACGATTAACCAACACGTCAATCATTCGCTCAATGCGATTTCGGATTGGTTGCAATTTTTGCAGACGGCGCAAATCGAAAGTGATTTAGCGATTACCAAAATTGGGGACAAATTAGCTGAAACGCGAGCAGGCGTGATGCGTTTAAATGCCAAACACAACGAGCTGGCAAAGCAAGTTGACTTACTGATGATTGACTTTGATAAGCTGGAAAATAGGTTCGACCAACTGACAGTAAAATTACGTCAAGTCGATGCGGGACGTTTAGCATCGCAACATTTGGAAGCAGTTTTTGATAAATGGCAGGCGGGGCGTTTCAATCATTATCCTGTGATGATTCGGTTATATTTTGTTTTTGATGAACTTTACTGGGGAGATTTTGGGAATTATTGCCGAAAATACGACCTTGAACATGAAATAAAACGCTTGATTCAACAAGTCAAAGACAAGGCGTTAATTCAGTTAAATCAAGATTTGCAAGTAACCAATGCGGTGGCGAAAGCGTGGCAAACTGAGTTGTCGAATGAAGTGCAAAATCTCAGTGCTGATTATCAAGAATTGCTGGCGTATTTAACAAACGATGCGACAACTTCAACGCCGATGCTGTGGGCAGTGAATCGTTTAGCGAATGGACAAAATGATTTAGAAACGTGCTTACAGTTACCGATTATTTTGAATGTTCAAAATACGATTGAACGGTTTGCCCATGATTTTGAGGTGAGAAATGTACAACAACGTCACTAAGTTAGGGTTAGTTTTATCGGGTGGTGGAGCAAAAGGCGCGTATCAAGTCGGCGTTTTGCGTTACATGGCAGAAGCGGGAATGAAAGTTGACGCGGTTTCGGGGGCTAGTATTGGCGCGTTAAACGGTGCGATTGTCGCGAATGCACGCGATTTAAAAGAAGCCAGCGAACATCTTGAACAATTGTGGCGATTGCTTGCTGAAGAATCACCGTTGAAATTAAACACATCCATTATGCCTTATTTAGGATTTTTGGTTTTATTGGGAAGCGCACGTTTTTCACCGTTGGTTTATGGCGCAAAAAAAGCCATTGATGGGGCAGTTGATAAATTCGGTTTTCCTGAAAGTATGCAACCTTATGTCGATTTATTGAAATTCGACACTGGAATATTTGACCATTCGCCTATTCGAGATTTGATAAATAAATACACCTCACCTGAATCATTAAAAAATGGTTTGCCGCTTTATATTTCAGCGTATGAATCTGACGATACGCAAACGGATTTGCTCAATGCGTTTAGTGCTGCAATAGGTATTAGTGACACAAAACATTCTGATTTTTTTCATGTGCAATCGTTTCCACCTGAAAAACAGCAAGATATTATTTTTGCGTCTGCGGCTTTGCCATTTCTTTTCGCCGCGCAAAACATTAACGGCAAATTGTATTCAGATGGTGGTTTAGGTGGTTGGAAGAAATCACAAGGCAACACACCGATTACGCCGTTAATTGAACAAGCAAAATGTACTCATGTCATTGTCACGCATTTAACGGATGGCAGTTTGTGGAATCGTTACGATTTTCCCGACACAATCATTTTGGAAGTGAGACCCAAACAAGCCATTGCAAAAGAATCGATGCTTAAAGATTTGTTGGGATTTAAAGCGGGAAAAATTAACCAATGGATTGAGCAAGGTTACGAAGATGCTAGCCGTTGCATTGGCAATGTGCAGAAAGTGTTGAAACTGCAAGAAACTCATCAAGCGGCAAAACAAAACCGTGATGTTGCGATTGCAAAATTAGAGGATAATTTTTCTATTGATTAAGGGCGAATCTCTATGTGCATTAAACCTGAACCCTACACTTACAGTTGTCCTGCTTGCGGTTGGAACAAAACAGTTTCGCCCAAAAGTGATGCGTTACAACCAAGTGATATATTTTTTTGCTGTCCAGTTTGTGATTGCAAAACGTTGGATCAAAAACGTGCTACACCATCCTTTTTAAACAAATTTATCGACACTCTATTTTTCTAACTTTTATTTTTAACTTAACACGATGACATTCAGCATCTCAGAGCTTTTCACCCAACACGCCACCGGCAAATTTGATTTGCACGAGCAATTTTTAAACAACCAAATGGTGTGTGCAGACCTGGAAGAACGGAATGTGTTGTTTATGCCTGAAGGTGGACAAGCTTATTTAAAGAAAATGTTCGAGCGAATTATAGTGGCCTCAATCGAGCGATAAATGATAAAAAGTTGGCCGGACATCGTTAAAGACAAAGCTTTTTCGGTCGTCGGTATGATAAAATTTTGATTTTTTAATTTCACCCTAGAGTTTTTCCATGAACAAACCTAAAAAAGTCGCAATTCTTACGGCGGGCGGCTTGGCCCCCTGCTTAAACTCAGCCATCGGCAGCCTGATCGAGCGTTACACCGAAATCGATCCTAGCATTGAAATCATCTGCTACCGTAGCGGTTACAAAGGTCTGTTGTTGGGCGATTTTTATACCGTCACCCCGGCAATCCGCGAAAAAGCAGGTATTTTGCATCGTTTTGGCGGCTCGGTGATCGGCAACAGCCGCGTCAAGCTGACCAACGTTAAAGACTGCATTAAGCGTGGTCTGGTTCAGGAAGGTCAGGATCCGCAGAAAGTTGCCGCCGACCAATTGGTTAAAGACGGCGTGGATATTCTGCACACGATCGGCGGCGACGATACTAATACCGCTGCGGCCGATCTTGCCGCATTCCTGGCGAAAAACGACTACGGTCTTACCGTTATCGGCTTGCCCAAAACCGTCGATAACGACGTGTTTCCTATCAAACAATCGTTAGGCGCTTGGACAGCTGCAGAGCAGGGTGCACGTTACTTCTGGAACGTGGTTGCCGAAAACAATTCTAACCCGCGTATGCTGATTGTCCATGAAGTGATGGGGCGCAGCTGCGGCTGGCTGACGGCTGCTACTGCGGTGGAATATCGCAAACTGCTGGATCGCGCCGAATGGTTGCCTGAACTGGGTTTGGATAGAGCCACTTATGAAGTACATGGTATTTTTATCCCCGAAATGGCTATCGACCTTGCTGCTGAAGCGAAGCGTCTTCGTGCGGTGATGGATAAAGTGGATTGCGTCAATATCTTCGTTTCGGAAGGTGCGGGCGTTGAGTCTATCGTTGCCGAAATGCAAGCTAAGGGCCAGGAAGTGCCGCGCGATGCGTTCGGTCACGTTAAGCTGGATGCGGTCAATCCCGGCAAATGGTTTGGTGACCAGTTTGCAGAAATGATCGGCGCGGAAAAAACCCTGGTGCAAAAATCGGGCTATTTTGCCCGCGCCTCTGCGGCCAATGTTGAAGACATTCGTTTGATTAAATCCTGTGCCGATCTTGCTGTTGAGTGTGCGTTCCGCCGCGAGTCTGGCGTTATCGGTCATGATGACGACAAGGGTTTTGTACTGCGTGCGATTGAGTTTCCCCGTATCAAGGGCGGTAAACCTTTCGACTTGAATACAGCATGGTTTAATCAAACCTTGGCTGAAATCGGTCAGACTAAGGGCGCTAAGGTTGAGGTTGGACACTAAAATATTTCCAGTAGCATTCCCACGCCTGCCCTGAGCATTGTCGAAGGGCTCCGGCGTGGGAACAATTAGTAGGTGTAATTCCCGCAGCAATGCCGAGAAGTCCCATGGAGAATTTAAATGCGTCCCTCCCTAGCTTTGCAAACCCACCGCGACGCTATCCGCGAAATTGCGCTACGCCACCGCGTTAAAAACGTGCGGGTGTTCGGATCGGTGCTATACGGTGAGGACACCGAAGACAGCGATTTGGATTTACTGGTCGACCCCACGTCTGAAACCACGCTGATGGATGTTGGTGCTATCCGTTATGAGCTTAAGCAATTGCTTGGCGTATCAGTCGATGTTCTGACACCTAAAGCACTTCCCGATAATTTCAGAAGTTTTGTGTTGCGGGAGGCTGTACTGCTATGAGCAAAGCTGATGAACTTCGTCTGCCTGAATATTTGGGGCATATTCTGCAGGCCATTGAGCGTATTCATCGCTACGTTGAAGATCAAGATGAAGTTGCGTTTTTAGAGGATGAAAAAACATAGGATGCGGTCATTCGTAACTTTGAAATTATCGGCGAAGCATCCAATAACATTAAACGCCATCATGCCGAGTTCGTCCGGCAACACGCTGAAGTGCCGCTCAATTTTGCCTACGAAATGCGGTGTGCCCTCGCGCATGGTTATTTCAAAATCGACCTGGAAATTGTCTGGAGATCTATCCACAACGATTTACCGGAGCTCTATGAACAAATTCGCCAGCTGATAGATTCGCCGGCTTAGTCCAGCCAACATTTTTTATATAAGACTCGTCAGGTTAAGCAAGCACTATGATCACCATCATCCAACGCGTCACTGCCGCTAAAGTCACCGTCAACAATCAGGACATCGGCAAAATCGATACCGGCATTATGGCGCTAGTTGCGGTTGAAAAGGCCGATACTGAGAAAGACGCCCAGCGCCTTCTGGAGCGCATCCTCAACTACCGGATTTTTGCCGATAGCGATGACCGGATGAATCTGAGTTTGAGGGATATTAACGGTGGATTGTTGCTGGTTCCGCAATTCACGCTGGCGGCCGACACCGAAAAAGGCAATCGTCCCAGTTTTATTTCTGCTGCGCCGCCGGAACAAGGCAAAGAGCTGTTCGGTTATTTACAACAGTTGGCAAAGCAAACCTATCACAATGTCGAATTCGGCCGGTTTGGAGCCGACATGCAGGTTTTTCTGGTCAATAACGGGCCGGTGACTTTTACGTTGAGGACGCGAACAAATGCGTCTTTGTAAGGTATAGGGCAAAGGGCGAAGAATCCTCGCCTTCAAATCAGGTCGTCCTTTAGCCTTTAATCTAATCATCTTTTTCATAAGGCTGTGCTTTTACATTATCAGGAATTCTCGGTATTTTTGCCGACCGCAACAGCATTAACGCGCCGCCAAAAACAAATAGCAGCGCGACTATAAACAGTACTATCCACATTCTTCATCCTCATTTTTAAGCGGGTTACGATAGAATACCTCCACAACGATCATTTATAGACTTCAACATGAAACAAGTCGAATTACTTTCTCCCGCCGGAACCCTTAAAAACATGCGCTATGCTTTTGCATACGGCGCGGATGCCGTTTATGCAGGACTGCCGCGTTACAGTCTGCGGGTGCGTAACAATGATTTTCTTGAAGACAATCTAGCTAAAGGTATAGCGGAAGCGCATCAACAAGGTAAAAAGTTTTTTCTGGCAACTAATGTGATTCCACATAACGCCAAGGTCAAAACCTTTATTAAGGATCTTACCCCGATTATCGCGATGCAGCCGGACGCCTTAATAATGGCCGATCCCGGCTTGATTATGATGGCCCGGGAAGCCTGGCCGGATATGCCGATACATCTGTCGGTACAGGCTAATACCGTCAATTACGCATCGGTCAATTTTTGGAAAAGTATGGGCGTGGAACGGGTCATTTTGTCCCGCGAATTGTCTCTGGATGAGATTGAAGAAATCCGCCAACGTTGCCCCGATACGGAACTTGAGGTATTTGTCCACGGCGCGTTATGTATTGCTTACTCCGGTCGATGCCTGTTATCCGGTTACTTCAATCACCGTGATCCCAATCAGGGCACTTGCACCAACTCCTGCCGCTGGAAATACGACACACTGCCCGCCGAAGAAAACGCCGAGGGCGATTACCTGCCAGTCGGCGAAGCATTGTCGATGTCCGACATCAGCAATGCCAGCTGCGGCGGCGCAGAAAGGCATCCGTTGGCGGACAAGGTGTATTTCCTTGAAGAGGAAGGCCGCAAAGGTGAATTACTGCCGGTGATGGAAGATGAGAACGGCACTTACATCATGAACTCGAAAGACTTAAGAGCCATTGAGCATGTGCAGAGGCTGGTCGAAATCGGCGTAGACAGCCTTAAAATCGAGGGTCGCACCAAGTCGCATTATTACGTGGCGCGTACTGCACAAACTTATCGTCAGGCGATTGACGATGCGTTAGCGGGACGTGAATTCCAGCCCGAACTGCTCGGCGTTTTAGAAAATCTTGCCAATCGTGGTTATACCGACGGTTTTTATCAGCGCCATCATACCCACGAGCAGCAAAACTATATGACCGGTTATTCCAAAAGCCATCAGCAGCAATTTTGCGGCGAAATCAGGAGTTACGATCAGCAAACCGGCCTTGCAACGATTGATGTTAAGAATAAGTTTTCGGTCGGCGACAAGTTGGAACTGATCCTGCCGGAAGGTAATCGGGATATTATCGTCGAGCGTATGGAAGGTATGTTTGGACAAGACATGCACGAAGCGTCGGGTGGTGGCTATGAAGTGAAAATACCGTTGCCGGAAATATGCGCCGATAATGGCTTGTTGGCGCGGTATACCGGATAAGATAGGCGAAGGGCAAAAGACGAAAGGCCCAGAAAGCTTACCAGCTTTGCCCTATGCCCTATGCCTTGTGTCTTTTACCCTTTTGAGATTTGAATCATGACTTTTACTACTGCCGGTCTTTGCGATGCCCATTCAAAACAAGGTCACTTGCAGATTGCCGAGTCGCTGCTCAAATCTTATGGCGGTCATTCAAGCTTTTGCGGCCAAATTACTACGATAAAAGCTTTTGAAGACAATGTTTTACTCAGAACAGTTCTGGAAGAGACGGTTGAAAACAGGGTGTTGGTTGTCGATGGCGGCGGTTCCCACCGGTGCGCTTTGCTGGGCGCTGATCTGGCAAGGCTTGCCATCGCCAACGGCTGGCAGGGCATAGTTATTCATGGCTGCATCCGCGATTCTGCTAGCATCAATCTACTCCCGATTGGCATACGTGCGCTGCATGCGCACCCCTTAAAAAGCCATAAGAAAGACCCTGGCGACCGTGACTTGTTGGTCACTTTTGCCGGAATCAATTTCAAAAAAAATCATTTTTTATATGCCGATGACGATGGAATTATCGTTTCGGAAACAATGTTGAGTTAGAATACCTCCACATTAACCTAGCAAAGAACTCAAGATATGCAAATTATACTCGCCAACCCCCGTGGATTCTGTGCCGGTGTAGACCGGGCTATTGAAATTGTTGACCGAGCCATCGAGGCTTTCGGTGCTCCCATTTACGTCCGGCATGAAGTTGTTCACAACAACATGGTTGTTGCTGAACTTAAAGAAAAAGGTGCGGTTTTTATTGAAGATTTAACTGATGTGCCGGTCGGTTCCTATTTGATTTTCAGCGCCCACGGCGTTTCCAAACAAGTGCAGCAGGAAGCTAAAGAGCGTAATTTAACGGTCTTTGATGCGACTTGTCCGCTGGTTACCAAAGTCCATTTACAGGTCGCCAAGCATGCTAAAGAGGATCGTGAAGTTATCCTGATCGGCCATGCCGGGCATCCGGAAGTTGAGGGCACGATGGGGCAATATGAAAGAGGTACGAGCAATGGCGGGATTTATCTGGTAGAAACCCCGGAAGACGTTAAGAACCTAGTGGTAAAAAACCCTGATAATATCGCGTATGTCACGCAAACTACCTTATCGATGACTGATACCCAGATTATGGTTGACGCCATAAGAGTGCGTTTCAAATCCATACAGGAACAGAAAAAAGACGACATCTGCTACGCCACGCAAAACCGCCAGGATGCGGTTTTGGAGCTGACTAAAACGGCTGATATTATTCTCGTAGTCGGTTCGCCCAATAGTTCCAACTCCAATCGCTTGCGCGAGATTGCCGAGCAGCTTGGTAAGCGGTCCTATCTGATCGATACCGCAAAAGACATGCAGGAAAACTGGTTTGACGGCATCGCCGTGGTCGGCGTTACCGCTGGGGCCTCCGCGCCGGAAATTCTGGTTCAGGAAGTTGTCGATCAGTTAAAGCAATGGGGCGGACAATCGACTACTGAGATTCAAGGCATAGAAGAAAAAGTGGTGTTTTCTTTGCCTAAAGAACTAAAAAAGCACATTAACTAATAATTTTCGCTACGGGGCGGTCGCTTCAGTGTCCGCCCCTATCCCTGTTCATTGCTGGTAACGCTAATTCAGCCATCTTTTATTAAAAAGAAAGGTAACTATTCAGCGGCACCCTATATTTTCAAGCCGTCAAGCCGTGCGGGGTGTTTTTATCTAAAATAACCCTCGCTGTAGAATCAACCTTAACGCCAATAATAAAAATATGATTATCGCACTTACCGCAATGGATCTTGTTGCCCAAGCCAAACAACATATTGTTGAAATCGATATTGATGATGCAAAAAATTTCTTGGGAACTAGTCTCGTTCTTGATGTTAGGGAGCCTGTCGAGTATGCCGCAGGTCATTTGCCGGGGGCATTCAATATGCCTCGCGGGGTGTTGGAGTTCAAGATCGGTTCGCATCCTGATTTTCAGGACAAACAAGAGGCCCACATCATCGTTTATTGCCAATCCGGCGGCCGTTCGGCATTGGCGACAGAGACATTAAACAAGATGGGCTTCAACAATACCGTCAGCATGGCTGGTGGCTTTAAGGCCTGGATTGAAAGTGGCAATGAAGTCGTCTAGTGTCTGAACTGGACGTCATCCGTTTGGATAAATGGTTATGGACGGCGCGTTTTTTTAAAACGCGCAAGCTTGCCGCTGAGGCTGTTTCCGGCGGAAAAGTTCATATTAACGATCAGCGCACCAAGCCAGGAAAGGACGTCAAAATAGGTGGCATGCTTTCCATCAGCAAAGATAATTATCGCTGGGACATCACCATTACGGCTATTAACGGACAGCGGCGCTCGGCCAAAGAAGCGGTTTTACTTTATCAGGAAAGCGCTGAAAGCCTTGCCAAACGCGAGCAACAAATCATTCTTAACCGTGAGCAGCGGGAGTTATTCGACTTTAGCGGAAGGGATCATAAGCCGAACAAAAAAGAACGGCGACTGATTCACCACTTTAAGCAAGGTTAGTGCTTTTACAAGCAGGTCGGCGGCTTAGGCAAACCGGCCAACTTGCAGGCGTATTTTAAAGGGCCGTCGGGAAATAATTTATGCAAATAACGGCTGTTGCCCTTAGCTTCTCCCAACTCCTTAGCAAGCGCTTTAGTAAAGACTCGCGCATTGGGCAAATGTTTAAATCGCTGATAATAATGGCGAATAAATAAAATAATTTCCCAGTGTTCATCGTTTAGTTTGATATGGTTTAGTGCGGCCAGCCGCTCAGCGATATGTTCATTCCAATCGGCCGTATTCACCAAAAAACCCTGTTCGGTTGTGTTCAGATGCAAATCCTGATCTCTTACGTCCATGACTGAATGACCGGGATATTAATCGTCAACTCAACCAGTCCAGCATAATCTATCACCTCGATACCTTTAACCAGTTCATGGGGGGCGATTCCGCGCACGGCAATGTCATCGGATAGCACACAAAGGCGGATGCCGACCATCTTCAGCGTTAACGTATCACTCATGTCGCTATTTTGTAATGTTCGCAGAACGGCATTTTCAAGAAACACCACAACATCGTCGGAATCAATGCGCTCCAAAATGGCGGCTTCAATCGGTGACTGAGAAATAAGGTGCAGCACGTTTAAGCGTGATCGGATAATTTGAGGCCGATAATTCCGGCAACGACCAGCGTAATTGATAGCAAGCGATACCCATCGGCAGATTCTTTAAAAAGAAAAATGCCTAACACGGCTACACCGACCGCACCCATGCCCGTCCAGACGGCATATGCGGTTCCCAGCGGCAGCGTTTTAATGGCCAGGATCAATAAATAAAAACTACAGCCACCGGACAGCATCGTTATGATGCTGGGCCACAGTTTGGTAAAGCCCTGATTGTATTTAAGACTTAAAGCAAATGCTATTTCTGCAACCCCAGCAGAAAATAAAAGAAACCACGCCACGCTACGCTCCTAATTTGTACTTGAATACTA
>JBCKWP010000049.1:0-11908 GCA_038922455.1 Methylobacter sp.
ACGCAATATGCGTATCCAATTTTTCGTCACCTTGGGCCAGCGTGACATGAGCCAGGTAATTTCCCGCGCCGAACGGACTAAAATCGACAGAACCATCAACCGTGCCGGTTTTGCTGTTTTCAGATGCCCGATAGAAAATCTGTGTGCCTTCAGGTTCCTTGGTGATTTCAAGCTCAATGTTTGCTTGGCGCGGTTGCTTGCCTTCATAATCGAAAACCAGATGCGTCATGCCGACGATTGGAATGGCTTTGCAATAGCTTTTTGCCTGAGGTTTCTGCCGTATAGACCGCAAAATGTACCCGCTCATCACCTAGGGCTACCGCGATGCGCATAAGCTGATGACGGTAACGCGACAGCAAGAATCAGCGCATATAAAACCGACAACATTCCGCCGGTCGGGTTAAGCGTATCTATCCCCGCGCTGCTTGATTTTCGTCTTTGACTGCCTTTAAAATGGCCGAAGCTTTTTTAGCGCAGATTAAAAAAAAGCGATAAAAAGCGGATTGTTAATGTCAGTAGTTTGATGGGCAGTATTGCCGATAACGACAGTGGCAGTATTTTCTATCGTTCAAGCAAGGCGGCGCTGAATGCGGCAATGAAGAGTCTGGCGATAGAGCTTAAGGATCAGCCCGTCGGCGTGCTTATTTTCCACCCCGACTAGATCAGAACCGATATGGGCGGGCCTAACGGGTTAATTAATACCGATGAAAGCATTGCTGGAATGCAGGCTTTAATAAAGAATTTTTCTTTGGATCAATCGGGCGGTTTCGTGAAATATGACGGAACGCCAATGCTATGGTGAATGCTATGCTTAAAAAAATATTAATTGTATGGGGCATATTGCAAGGTGCTGTGCAAGCCGAGGTTTTTATACCGGAGCAGATTAAAGCGCCTGCAGGCTATAGCCCGGTGTTGACTGTCCACGCGAAGGGCGACCAGATTTACCAATGCTCGCTGAATAAAGGCGAGTATGCATGGGAAAACCAGGCGCCCGACGCCAAGTTGTTCGATAAGCAGGGCAAGATAGTCGGCAATCACAGCGCAGGGCCGCTGTGGGAATATAAAGAGGGCAGTCGCGTGGTCGGACGGGTGGCGGGAAAAATTGATATGGCGCCGGATGCGGCTATTTCCTGGTTGCTGGTCGAGGTGGTTTCTCATCAGGGTGATGGTTTGTTTTCGAACGTGGATTTTATCAACCGGATTAATACGCACGGCGGTCTGCCGCCTGCGTCGGGATGCAACGCTAATCATCTGGGCAGTGAAAAGCGGATTGCCTATACAGCGGATTATATTTTTTACGGAAAATAAAAAAGACGAAGGACGAAGGACGAAGGACGAAAGACGAAGGGCGCTTAAGGTTTGAATTGAAAGTTAAGACCTGACCGAATTTTTTGCCTTATCCCAACTTTAATTCCCTGAGCTTCATCAAGGCATAGACCGATTCCAGATGCGGCACGGCTACGCCCATCCTTCGGGCGGCACGCAACGCATTGCCCAGAATGGCTTCGGTCTCCATCGGCTGGCCGTTTTCATAATCCAGCAGCATGCTGGTTTTATAAGGCGGCATGGCGTGGGTGTTTTTGATATTGATGTCGACAATGTTGCCGGGCAACGGATGGCCGCAAGCCGCTGCAATGTTGCAAACTTCCTGCATGATGCTGCGCACGAACGGCTCCTGGGTTTTCAGGATGTCCAGCGTCGGCAAGCCTCCCGATAACACCGATAGCGGATTGAACGGCGCATTCCAGACGCATTTTTGCCAGCGCCCAGTGATAATGTCTTCGGTCGGCTTGCAGTCAATGCCGGATTGGTTGAAAAGCTCGCAGAGCTGCGCGGTTTTAGCGCTGATACCGTTCGGCAGGTTGCCTAAAACCAGGCGGCCGTAAGCCAGATGTAAGATTTCGCCGGGACTGACCCGGTTGCAGCAGATAAACGCCAGACCGCTGATGACCTCGTTATCGGGAAAGGCGTCCAGCATTTCCTGTTCTATTTCCACGCCATTTTGTATAAAGACTATCGCGGTGTTTTCAGCAACAGCCGGGCGTATTAATGCAGTCCGATCCAGCACCGGAACAACCTTGGTGCAGAGTAAAATATAATCAGCTGTTCCTTTAAAATCCGCAGCGCTTTTTAACACCTGAGCAGGGACAAAATTCCAGCGACCGAGCGGGCGACTGTCGATGATGAAGCCGTGTTGCTGTACCTGATCGTAATCGGAGCGGCAGACTACCGACACCTCGGCACCGGCTTTTGCCAGCAGCGAACCGTAAAAAGCGCCGATGGCTCCTGCGCCGATGACAAGTACTTTAATCATGGCTTTGTTCGTCCAGAATCTGCTTTAAAAAAGGAAGGGTTAATTTACGTTTGGCGGCTAAAGACGCCTTATCCAGTTTGTCCAGTAAACGCCATAAACCGGCCAGATCTCTGTCGTAATGCGCTAGCAGAAAACGGCCTGCTTGCGGGGCGATTTCGAAGCCCATTTGATTGGCTTTAAAGATTAATGCCGCAATGCGGTCGCTGTCGGTTAAGGTCTGTATTTTTAAGGTCAGCCCCCAATTAAGACGGGTAAGCAGGTCGGGTAACTGGATGGCGATAGTATTGGGTGCAGAACAGGCCGATACGATTAGTCTGTGGCCGCGATCTCGCAGCTGGTTAAAAAAATTAAAAAAAGCCAGTTCCCAGTCCGCATGACCGGCGATATGCTCGATGTTGTCGAAACAAACGACATCGTACTCATCAAGCCCGTCCAGTATTGCGGGATCAGGCAGTTCAGCATTAGCTAAATCAAAATAGAATGAGTTGAGGTTTTGCTGTTGCGCCTGATGACAGCAAGCTTGCAGCAGATGGGTTTTGCCCAGCCCCGGTTGACCCCACAGGAAAATTTGCTGTTCGCCCAGACCGGCAACGCACTGCTGCAAATGGGCAATAATTTCGTGATGGGTGCCGGGAAAAAAATCGCTAAAGGTCTGGTTGGTCCTGAATTCAAAATGTAAGGGGAGTTGCTGCGCCATTGTCAGCTCTGTTTTCCCGCAAAGCGTACATAAAATGCCGTGCCGAAAAAAAGCATCAGGCTCAGCATGACTTCAAGCAATGCATACAGCCGTTCGTCGGCGTTGACGTAGGCTTCGGCGGTGCCGTGGAGAAAATAAATCAGGCTGACGTAGGCCGCCCACGCGCAACTTCTAGGATTGCGATCCAGCAAGCCGCGCATCGGTAGCAGTAACGGCGTTACGGCGACCAATAAAACCAGCGCTACCGGAAAACGGGTGGACGGCGCGAGCACGGTATTCCAAAGCATCAACAATGCGAACAGCCCGAAAAAACCGGTCAGGGCAATGATGTAGTAGTAAATCGGTTTTATGTTCATGAAGATTGTTTCAGAAGAAGTGCAGTTTTGGCCAATCGCGCGCCGAGCGCTTTACATAAAGTTTTTTCGTGGTCGCTCAAGCCAGGGTGATGGGTCGATACGTGACTAGGGCCGTAAGGTGTGCCGCCTGAGGTGGTTTCTCGCAACGCATGTTCGGTGCAGGGCAAGCCCAGGATCAACATGCCGTGGTGCAGCAGCGGTAACATCATCGCTAGCAAGGTGCTTTCTTGTCCGCCGTGCATGCTGCCGGTCGAGGTGAATACGCCTGCGGGTTTGCCGGACAGTGCGCCTGAAAACCAGATTTCGGTGGTGCTGTCGATAAAGTATTTGAGCGGCGCGGCCATATTGCCGAAATGAGTTGGGCTGCCCAGCGCCAAGCCGTCGCAGGATTTTAAATCGTCAAGCGTAGCGTACAGTGCGCCGTGGGCGGGAATGCTCTCTGCCGTTTTTTCACAGACGGTTGAAACATCGGGAACGGTTCTAAGTACCGCTTCAGCACCGTCAACCGAGGCTACGCCGCGAGCGATATAATTAGCCATATCGACGGTGGTGCCGTTGCGGGAGAAATACACAATCAGGATTTTTGCCATAAGTCGGGTGATTAAAGAATAGCGAGTACGGCTTCCGGCGGACGGCCCAGCGCCGCTTTGCCGTTAGCGATAACAATAGGCCGCTCGATTAAAATAGGGTTGTTCACCATGCCTAGGATCAGCGCCTGTCGATCCAATGATGCATCATCCAGGCCGTTGGTTTTATATGAGGCCTCTTTTTTACGCATTAATTCGCGCGGCTCCATTCCCAGTTTTTGCAAAATATCGTCCAGCTCCTGAGCGCTGGGCGGCGTTTTAAGATACTCGACAATCTCCGGTTCGATACCCTGGTCTTTTAACAGCTGCAAGGTTTGACGCGATTTGCCGCAACGCGGATTGTGATAGATTATTGCGCTCATGGTTCACTCGTTCCTTAAAAATAAAGTAACTATTCAGCGTAGGGATAACATCCCTGAGAAGCAGCAGCCTTAGCGAGGATAGCATTATAAAAGACAGTGTCAGAGCTTGTAAGCCTTATTGCATAGGGATGTTATCCCTATTTGTACTGAATAGTTACAAAATAAAAAAGCTATAATAGCATTTTTAAACCAATTCAGGCTTTGGAAAAGGCAATAACGATGATGGACAGAGTAATGGATCGAGTCATGGATCGAGTCAAGCAATACTGGTTATTGGCGAGGTTTGATAAGCCTATCGGCATCCTGATTTTATTGTGGCCTGCGTTGTGGGCGTTGTGGGTCGCCAGCGACGGCAAACCCGATTTGCTGGTTTTGACCGTTATTTGCTCGGGTGTCGTGTTGATGCGGGCAGCGGGTTGCGTGATTAACGATTATGCCGACCGCGATCTTGATCCGCATGTGCAGCGCACTCAACAGCGACCTATCGCCTCAGGCAAGGTAAAGCCCAAGGAGGCGCTAACGGTTTTTGTGGTGTTGTGTTTGTGCGCTTTTGGTCTGGTGTTATTGCTGAATATCTACACCATCATGCTGTCGTTTGTCGCCGCATTTTTGGCGGCCAGTTATCCGTTTATGAAGCGCTACACCCAATTGCCGCAGGCCTATTTAGGCATTGCTTTCGGCTGGGCAGTGCCGATGGCCTTTACCGCTCAGGTCAACAGTATTCCGCCGGTGGCCTGGGTGATGTATTCGGCTGTGGTGTTGTGGGCGTTGGTTTACGACACCATGTATGCCATGGTCGACAAGGACGATGATTTAAAAATAGGCGTCAAATCGACCGCTATACTGTTCGGCGCTTATGACCGCCAAATCATGGCCGGGTTGCAGGTGGCCATACTCGGCCTGCTGATTGCGGTGGGGCAAATGGCGCACACTGGCTGGCCTTATTACGTCGGCCTTTTGATTGCCGCCAGTTTGTCGGCTTACCAGCAAAAGTTGATATTTCATCGGGAAAAAGCGCTTTGTTTTAAGGCATTTTTAAATAACAACTGGTATGGTCTAGCCGTTTTTTCAGGGCTGGCGGCGGATTATTGGCTACGGTAACTCAAAGTGCTGCGAGGTGTTTTTGCCTTGCTTGCGGGCTTTGGCATTCAAACGTGCTGAACGCTTGCAAGAATACGGCGCTGCCTTTGTAAATATCGGCTACCGGAGATTTTCGAACTGCCTTGCGTTAACAGGCTTTAATGTGGATTTCAACACAAAAGGATCGAAAACTAAATTTATCCAGACCCTATAAAATACCTTTGTATTTTCTTTAGCCTTCCTAGTAATATCACTTATCGTTAGAGATATTTTTGTAACAAAACATTCTAGCTAAGCATTGAGGAATCATCATGACCACAATAACAGACCCCGTCATTGGCCGTTGGTACAAGGATGTAGAAAATAACTTGAAATTTAAAGTCGTCGCCATTGAAGAAAGCGACGATGCCATTGAAGTCCAATACCTTAACGGCGATATTGGTGAATATGATAACGACAGCTGGTATAACTCAACCTTCGATTATATCGAGGCTCCTGAAGACTGGACTGCGCCTTTTGACGATATTGAAACCGATGACCTGGGCTATACCGATACCGACGAACACCGCCCCAATCCTGAAGACGTTGACATTGAAGACTATCTGGATTAATTAGGAAAACACCCTATGAAAATGAGTCCCCAGGAATTTCTGGACTGGAAAACCAAACGGATTACCCTGCTGGCAATGTCCGGCGCGGGAAAAACCACATTAGCCAATAAATTACCCAAAGCCAACTGGTTCCACTATTCCGGCGACTACCGCATTGGCACCAAATATCTGGAAGAGCCTATTCTGGATAACATTAAACGCCAGGTTATGAGCGTTCCCTTTCTGCGCGAGTTACTGCTGTCCGATTCCATCCATATCAGCAATAAAATAACCGTTGATAATCTGGCTCCTGTGTCCAGTTTTCTTGGCAAACTCGGCAATCCCGATTTGGGCGGGCTGTCTCTACAGGAATTTAAACGTCGACAAAAGCTGCATCATCAGGCTGAGATTGCCGCGATGAATGATGTGCCTGATTTTATTAATAAAGCGGTAGATATTTATGGCTATCAGCATTTTGTCAATGATGCGGGTGGCAGTGTTTGTGAGCTGGACAGTCCAGAGGTACTGGAAACACTGGCACAAAACACGCTGATTGTTTATATCAAAATACCGTCGGCCTTGGAGCAAACCATTATTGAGCGCGCTAAATCCGACCCCAAGCCGCTTTATTATCGGGAAGCGTTTCTTGATCAAAAACTCGCTGAATTCATGCGGCTTAAAAATTATTCTTCCACCGATGTGATGCCGCCGGATGATTTTGTCTCCTGGGTTTTCCCTGAATTATTCAAATCCCGGCTGCCGCGTTATCAGGCCATTGTCGATCAATACGGCTATACCATTGATGCGAATGATGTCGCCACCGTTAAAGGCGAGGATGATTTTATCCGGCTGATTGCCGATGCGCTGGGTTCCCAGCAATGATGACGGAGTCAGGCTATGCCTTTAGTTGCCCATACTGATTTACCCACATTTCAACGCCTACGCGAAGAAGGGGAGGAAATATTAGATCCCGAACGCGCCCGCAATCAAGATATACGGGAAATGCATATCGGCCTGCTGAATATGATGCCGGATGCGGCACTGGAGGCGACAGAGCGGCAGTTTTTTCGGTTGGTGGGCGCGTGTAATCAAATTGTTCAGTTTCATGTGCATCCTTTTACCATTGAGGGGCTGAAAAGAAGTCCAGAAATGCAAGCCCATATCGCCAAATATTACGAACCCTTTGAGAAAATAAAGCGGGACGGGCTGGACGCGCTGATCATCAGTGGCGCTAATGTCAGTCATCCCCACTTACCCGAAGAAGACTTTTGGCAGCCGTTGACCGAGGTTTTTTTCTGGGCCAAGGAAAATGTCACCTCGATCATGTGTTCGTGTTTGGCTACCCATGCGCTTATCCAATATTGCTACGGCGTCGAGCGCACACGTTTACCAGCCAAACGCTGGGGAGTGTTTTCGCATAAACTGACCGATCGCACCCATCCGTTGGTCGCAGAAATCAACACCCGTTTCGATGTCCCTCATTCGCGTTTTAACGAAATATTCCAGAGCGATATGGAGCGACACGGCCTTAAGGTTTTGGTCGTCAGCAAAGAGGCTGGTGTGCACCTTGCGGTCAGCCCGGATGGTTTCCGCATCGTGTTTTTTCAGGGGCATCCTGAATATGATAATGTCAGCCTGTTGAAGGAATATAAGCGTGAAGTCCTGCGCTTTTATCGCGCCGAAATAGACGACTACCCGCCGTTTCCCGAAAATTATTTTGATGCCGACGTTAAGCAGATTCTTGATTGTTATGAGGAGCACGTTAAATTAAGCAGACGGTTCGAGCAGAGGTTGGAGGAGTTTCCCGAAGACTTGCTTCTGGAACATATTGACAACACCTGGGGCGATACCGCAAAAGCGGTGTTCAACAACTGGCTGGGGAAAATATATCAGCTGACTCATCAGGAGCGGGGTTTGCCATTTATGGCTGGCGTCGATCCCAACAACCCGTTAGGCCTATAGATGGATAAAGAATTTTTGCAGCAAGCTATTGATCTGGCCGTAGAAAATGCCAGGTCAGGGCAGGGAGGCCCTTATGGCGCGGTTATCGTAAAAGACAATCAGCTGATTGCCGCCAGCGGCAACAAGGTCACCAGTAACATTGATCCTACCGCCCATGCGGAAGTGATGGCGATACGCTTGGCCTGTCAAAAGCTCAACGACTTCCAGTTGCAGGGTTGCATCCTCTATTCCAGCTGTGAGCCTTGTCCGATGTGCCTGGGGGCGATTTACTGGGCGCGGTTGGCAAAAGTTTATTTTGCCTGTAGTCGGCACGATGCCGCTGCCGCCAACTTTGACGACAGCTTTATTTACGATGAGATTGCTATTTTGCCGCATCAGCGCAGCATTGCCATGCTGCATTTAAGCCTGCCGAATGCGCTGCAGCCATTTGAAATTTGGACCGAAAAGAGCGACAAGGTGCTTTATTGAGACAAAAAGACAAAAGGCTAAGAATGATCCTGTTGAAGCGTTGGTTTTTTCGCCCTTCGGCTGCGCTCAGGAGAGTCCTTTCGTCTTTTGCCTTGCGCCTAACTCTTTATTTATCGGCCACTTTAACCAACCACCCGTTCTTATCTGAACATCCTAAGTTCGCCTCGGCGCTGACGTTGAGCCTGACAAACATTCCATTGAAAGCCGCAGGCAATTTGGCTTTAATCCGGTGAAAACTGCTGTTACTTTCAATGGTATAGGCGAGAGGTTGATTTTTAGCCGTCAATTTGAAAGTGTCGGCCTTGGCCCAAGGAGAGACAATAATGGTAAACGTTGATTCAGGTGCAACCTCGGCTTTCTCGGGTTCTGAATACACAGGGATGCTGAGATCTTTAAACTGGGGTTTTTTGCAAACCTCTTCTACCATGCCGGGATCATAGGCACTAACCGTGCTGGTAAACAGTACCGCGACCATAAATAGTGCCGGGTTAAATATTTTTGTTGCGTTCATATCCACTCCTTAAAAAAGACGTTGTGTTGCTATTGGCGGTTTCGGTTGATCCACGGTATTTAACAGGGGATCATGGTAATTATTTTTTCAACTTGTTACAACATTCATACAACCGTTACGGTAAATTCCGCACACCTTCATATCCTTCAGACAGAATCGATGATGTCTTGTACAATATCGAAATTTTAAATTTTAGCAAGAGAACATCACATTGAGCGAACAAAATCAAAAAGGCTTGGATTATAAAAGCGCCGGCGTTGACATTGAGGCCGGTAATGCATTGGTTGAACGCATCAAGCCTATTGCCGCCAGAACGCGGACAGCCGGGGTTATGGCGGGTCTGGGCGGTTTCGGTTCGATGTTCGAACTGCCGCTGGATCGGTATCGGCAGCCGATTCTGGTTTCCGGCACCGACGGCGTGGGCACCAAGCTAAAGCTGGCCAATGAGTTGGGCATCCATGACACTATCGGTATCGACCTGGTGGCGATGTGCGTCAACGATATTATCGTTCAGGGTGCAGAGCCTTTGTTTTTCCTTGATTATTTCGCTACCGGCAAGCTGGATGTCGATATTGCCGCATCGGTCATAGACGGCATCGGCAAAGGCTGCGAGCTGGCAGGCGCGGCGCTGGTTGGCGGCGAAACCGCAGAAATGCCGGGCATGTATGCGGACGGCGAGTATGATCTGGCGGGTTTTTGCGTCGGCATCGTGGAAAAAAGCAAAGTGCTCGACGGCAGCAAAGTCAAAGTCGGCGACAAGCTGATTGGCATCGCCTCGTCCGGTCCGCATTCCAACGGCTATTCGTTAATCCGAAAAATCATTGCGCACAGCGGTTCATCTCTCACCGACCCGTTCAACGGCGCATCATTGGGTGCAGTCTTGCTGGAACCGACCCGAATCTACGTTAAATCGTTGTTGTCGCTGCTGGATAAAGTACCGGTACATGCGCTTGCCCATATTACCGGCGGCGGGCTGACCGAGAATCTGCCGCGTGTGCTCCCGGTAGGCATTAATGCTCATATCGACCTGGCTTCCTGGGAGTTTCCTGCCATCTTCAAATGGTTGCAGGAAAAGGGTAATGTCTCGTTGGCGGACATGCTGATCACCTTTAATTGCGGCATCGGCATGATAGTCTGCGTTGCCGCCGAAGACGAGCTGGCGACGCTTGAAACGCTTATTCAATTGGGTGAAACAGCTTTTACTATAGGCGAACTGGTTGAGTCTAAAGGCAAGCCGGAAGTTAATTACCTGTAAGCCTTTGTTGGTGGAGCTGATGCTGTCAGTGATGTATAGTGAATCTTTATTTGATGTTAAGGTGATGTGATGAGAACGACTGTGACGATTGAAGATTCGTTATACGAAAAAGCGCTTGAGGTAGCAGACCCTTCTATGGATAAAGCCGATCTCTTTAGGGAGGCAGTTAAAACATTCGTCAGAATTCAAGCTGCCAAGCGTCTCTCTGCGCTAGGTGGGGCTATGCCTGAAATGGCGGATATTCCGCGACGCGGCGATAGTGATTAATGACTGGCATTTTGGTTGATACTTCTGTCTGGGTTAATCACTTTAGGGTGCGAAACCAGATGCTTATTGATCTCCTTGAGCGTGACGCAGTGATGATGCACCCGATGGTGGTGGCTGAAATTGCCTGCGGCACACCGCCATTACGAGCTAAAACACTTTCCGACCTAGCATCACTCCAGCAATCGCAGCATACAAGTTTACGAGAAGTCATGGCGCTTATTGAGCGAGAAAAGCTCTTTGGTGAAGGATGTGGCGTTGTGGATATGATCTTGCTGTCATCAACACTCATCACTCCTGGCGCTAAGCTATGGAGACTTGATAAACGACTCGCAGTTTTGGCCGATAAATTGGGTGTGTTGTATTGCGAAAATTTTCACTGAATATTGCGGATTAAAAATCACGTCAAGGTTTATTCTAAATTAATTTATAGGCTATGTGCGGCAATAAACGTAACCTGGCCGCCTTTTTTACCCTTTCTCATTCCCACGCTCCTGCGTGGGAATGCAGACAGGCCTTCAAGCAGTGCGCACACTTAAGCAGCGCAAGAAAAAAATTGGAGCACTGGCACTACTCCAGTGCCGGAAATCATCAAGGGATGGGCGGATTGTTGGAGGTATGTCGATTATGGTAGGTTGTATGCGTTACCACGCCGGAGCGTGGGAACGAGAAAAGCCGGAAGTTAATTACCTGTAAGCCGGGTAGGATGGGTAGAGACATCAGACGAAACCCATCATGATCAACCCCTATACGATGGGTTTCGCGTTGCTCTACCCATCCTACGCGATTAATTCAAATAATAATGGAGTCATGACCCGTCATGACCCCATTTTCTCGGAAATAAAAAATGCAAAAATACTCCGTCAATCAACATTTGATAGAAACCTTACTTTCTTGGGTTAAGTCCGGTGAAATAGCTATACCCGAAATACAAAGACCTTTTGTTTGGGATAGCTCTAAAGTGCGTGATTTAATGGATTCATTATATCAAGGCTATCCTATCGGTTATGTGATTGCTTGGCGCAATCCTAACGTAAGATTAAAAGATGGAAGTTTAAGTGAGGGTAAAAAGATACTTATAGATGGTCAGCAGCGTGTTACAGCTCTTACTGCCGCTATTTTGGGTGAATATGTCGTTAGTAAGACTTACCAAAGGATTAAAATAAAAATTGCGTTTAACCCTATAACAGAGAAGTTTGAAGTACAAAATCCGGCAATCTTAAAAGATAAAACTTGGTTTCCAGATATATCGGAAGCAATAAATGGTAGTGTGGGTATTTTAAAGCTAGTTCGGCACTATTTAGAACTCAATCCTGGTGTTGATGAGGATTTAATAGAAAAATCTTTTACTGCCCTAGTAAGCGTGCCTAAAAAGCAAATAGGTTTAATTGAGTTAGCGCATGACTTAGATATAGAGACGGTTACTGAAATATTTATCCGAATCAACTCAAAGGGCGTCGTA
>JBCKWP010000050.1:0-11559 GCA_038922455.1 Methylobacter sp.
ACCACTCACCTGATGGACAACGGCAGTCACAGCACACAATCCATGAGAAACAAGTTAATGACTGACATAAAATCCCCAACCGTTTTAAATCCCGGCGTGATAATCCCGGTCAACCCGTCCATTGAACATTACATGCACGGCTTACTGCGACACACTGATCATCCTGTATTGACCGAGATGGAATCACTGGCGCAGCAAAACAACTTCCCTATCATCGGCCGTTTGGTCGGCGTATTTATTGAGTCGTTGGCCAAAATGATCAATGCTGAACGGGTGTTTGAATTTGGTAGCGGTTATGGTTATTCCGCCTATTGGTTTGCCCGGGCAGTCGGCTCAAAAGGCCGGGTTATTTGCACCGATGCCGATTTTCTGAATCGGGAAAAAGCTGAACAATATCTCGGCGCTGCCGGTTTGTGGGATCGCATCGATTTTGAGGCGGGCATGGCTCAGGATATTTTTGCTCAGACTGAAGGACTATTCGACATCTGCTATAACGATGTCGATAAAGGCGATTATCCTGCGGTGTGGACTATGGCTAAAGACAGGATTCGCCCTGGAGGGCTTTATATTGCCGATAATGTGCTTTGGCGCGGCCGGGTAGCGGTGGCTTATCCTACCGATATTTTCCCAGGCTGGACCGAGGCGATTATGGAGCACAATGAATTAATCTTTAATGATCCTGAATTCGACACCTTTATTAATCCAACCCGTGATGGCGTAATCGTCGCGAGAAAGAAAACCGGCTAAGAAAAAGATACTCCTTCTTTATAAATAGCATTATGCTACTGCCTTAAATCAATGAATCAAGAGGATTTACTATGCCCTATACGCAAGATATTGTAGAAGAACTGAACATTCTGGCTCGCTACAACCTGTCCACCACTCAAGAAGGAATCAAGGTACATAATACCGCCACACCGGAAACCATCGCGGCAACCCATCGGTTGTTTGAAAAAGGCTTAGTGTCACAGGAAGATGGTGGTTATCTGACCCATCTCGGCCTTGAAACTGCAAAACAGGCCCAAGCAGTTTTGGATATACTTAGGCCGCTTTAAAATCGTTTTTACGGTTGCATAAACAAACCGTAAGACAATAAAAAAGGCTTAACGTTTGAATCGTTAAGCCTTTAGCCCTAAAAAACGTCAAGAACCTGAGCTGAGCGTAGCCGAGGGGTCAAGCAGCAAGTTCGACCGCTACTCTTAATTTTTTCATCGCATTTTGCTCTAGCTGCCTAATTCTTTCGGCAGACACATTGTAGCGATCGGCAAGTTCATGCAATGTGGCTTTTTTATCCGCCAACCAGCGACTTGATAGAATATCCAGACTGCGCTCGTCCAGTTTCGACATCGCATCTGCCAATAAATTCTGCTCATGGCCTTTCCAATCCGAATTCTCAAGCAATACCGCAGGATCAGTGCCGTGCTGATGAAGATAGCTGACTGGAGCCACATAGCTTTCTTCGCTTGACTCATCGACCGGCATATCAAACGACATATCCCTGCTACCCAGACGTTTTTCCATTTCGTAAACGATACTCACATCGACATTAAGATCTTTGGCAATCGCCGTCGCTTCGTCATTGGATAACCAGCCTAAACCCTGTTTGGATTTACGCAAGTTAAAAAACAATTTTCGCTGCGCCTTGGTTGTGGCAACTTTTACAATGCCCCAGTTTTTAATTACATACTCGTGAATTTCGGCTTTAATCCAGTGTACTGCGAAAGAAACCAAACGCACGCCTACGTCAGGATCAAAACGCTTAACCGCTTTCATCAAGCCGATATTACCTTCCTGAATAATATCCGGCATAGACAAGCCATAACCGCTATAGCCTCTGGCAACATGAATTACAAAACGCAAATTGGTCATTACTAATTCACGCGCCGCTTCCAAATCACCGTCATCTCTAAATCTTAAGGCTAACTCGCGCTCTTGTTCTACCGTCAACTTGGGCATTTGCCGAACAACATTTAAATAGGCATCAAATGTTCCGACCGATAAATTAACGGGTAAAGCTAAGGCATTACTCATTGAAACCCCTTTGTAAGAAAACTTTTTTGAATTCTAGCACTCTAAGAACAAGAGTGCTAATAATTTTCTACTCAGGTTTCAATTGTCGAAGTTGAAAATGAAGTACTATCCATGAGCCCACGACACCCAGCACAGAGGATATAAGCAATAATGCCAGCGTTTCAGTAAAGCCCAAAAACAGCACATGGAAACCGTCATTATAAAGCCCGGAAAGCCTCTCGACAGGCTGCTTTAGAATCAACATGATCGTTGTAATAATAAACCATGCCGTCACACCGGAGAAAAAGCCAATCCAAAAACCGCTGTATAAAAATGGCCTCTGGATGAAACTGTTGGTAGCACCTACCAGTTTAGCGATCACGACTTCATCACGGCGATTATACAATTCGAGGCGTATAGTGTTAGCTGTAATAAACAACACGCCTGCACCCAACAATAAACTTAATAGAGTAACGCCGCGCCGAGCCACTTCCATAATCGATTGTAGACGCTTAACCCATTGCATATCCATTTGGGCAAAATCGACTTCCGCCGCCCGGCCTAAATCATCTAGCAAGGCCTCTAGCGCCCGCTCGTTTTCCAATGATTTTTTGGGTAACACCTGAATAACCATCGGTAACGGATTTTTTTCCAGGGTTTTTATCGCCTCGCCAAATCCGCTGTATACCTGAAACTCACTGAGCGCCTGTTCCTTGGTAATGACTTTAACGTCCTGAATATCTGGATTTATCTTGATACTATTAGCAAACTTATTGGCTCTTGCCTCTGAAACTTCATCTTTAAGAAATAATGAGATTTGATTACTGGCTTCCAAGCTACCAGCCAGCTGTTGAAGGTTCGCCACTAAAATATAAAATCCGCTAGCCAGCGAAATAGCAATCGCCAAAACAATGATGGTCAGTGCAGAAGAAAATCGCGATGCAACTAATCGGCCAAGACTTGAAAACAACGCTTGTGCATGATGATTACGATAAGCATGAAATTTATCGACAAAATTCCCGCCGGAAATTTTGGTCTGCCAGCGCTGCCGTTTATCCAGCTTTTTATTAACCTGCTTCATAACTTAGCTCGCAACCAGTTGCCCATGATCCAGCTTTAAGACGCGATGGTTCATTTTGGCAATCAACGAAATATCATGGGTAGCAATCAGCACGGTGACGCCAACTTGTTGGAACTGCTCAAATAAGTGCATTATTTCGGTAGACAGTTCCGGGTCAAGGTTCCCGGTCGGTTCATCGGCCAAAATCATCGGCGGCTTATTAACCACCGCTCGGGCAATTCCAACCCGCTGCTGCTCACCGCCGGATAACACCGCAGGATATTTTTTTTCTTTGCCTAATAACCCGACTTTATCCAATGCTGCCCGCACCCTTCTGGAAACTTCGTGGTGTCCATAACCGGCTATCACTAACGGTAATGCCACATTATCGAAAACCGTTCTATCTTGCAGCAGCTTGTAATCCTGAAAGATCAATCCCACTTTTCTGCGTATAAAAGGGATATGCCTGTCCTTAGCTTGGTTAAGATTTTGACCGTCCAATAAAACCTGCCCCCGGGTGCAACGTTCGATCACCGCAATCAGCTTCAATAACGTGCTTTTTCCGGAACCTGAATGTCCGGTCAGAAAAGCCATCTCACCCTGTTCCAAATGAAAGCTGACATTGCGTAATACATCGCCCGCTTCAGGATACCTCATACTGACATTATCGAACTTTAACATTGATTTTTTAGTCCGTGACAAACAATGCATTTACAAAAGCATTTGCATCAAAATCTTGCAGATCATCAATACCTTCGCCAATCCCTATAAAACGAATCGGAATTCCAAACTGTTTAGCCAGTGCGAAAATAATGCCGCCTTTTGCGGTACCGTCGAGCTTGGTCAGCGCTATACCTGTCAAGGCAACGGTCTCGTTGAACAGCCTAGTTTGTGACAAGGCATTTTGCCCGGTGCCAGCATCCAACACCAGCAGTACTTCATGAGGCGCGTTTTCATCCAACTTGCTGATAATCCTTTTTATTTTCTTCAACTCGTCCATCAAATTAGATTTTGTATGCAAGCGTCCGGCGGTATCGGCAATTAAAACATCGATGCCTTTTGCCTGTGCCGATTGTACGCCATCATAAATGACCGATGCCGAGTCGGCTCCGGTTTGCTGTGCCACCACATGAATGTTGTTGCGCTCACCCCAGACTTGTAGTTGCTCGACAGCCGCCGCTCTAAAAGTATCCCCGGCGGCTAACATGACACTATGGCCTTGCGTTTGCAGACGCTTGGCCAGTTTACCGATGGTTGTGGTCTTACCCGCCCCATTAACGCCGACCACCAAAATAACAAAAGGTTTATCCTGTTTGGGAATATGCAAAATCTTATTACAAGGCTGGAGCATACTCAGTAATTCCTGCTTTAAGGCTGCCGTTAACGCCTCGCCATCATTGAGCTGGTGCCGTTCAACGCTTTCCGTCAAACGTTTGATGATTTCGGTAGTTGCGTCAACGCCTATGTCGGCCATTAACAGACTGGCTTCTATGGCTTCGAGTAAATCCTCGTCAATTTCTTTCTGACCTAAAGGAATCTGCGCCAATACCCCGCTAAGCCCAGAACGGGTGCGCTTTAGCTGCGATTTAAGGCGCAGGTAAAGCGACTCGGGTTCCGCTACCGGGTAAGCTTGTTCTGCTACAACCGCAGCTTCCGGCTCAACTTCTACGACAGGCTTTAGCGCTTCAACATAAGCATATCGACTGTAAAAACCGATAGCGATTAACGGCAACATCAACAAGGCTGCAACAGCATTATGCGCCACCGCTGCCAACAAAGGCATCCCGAATTTAACGCCGATAATGCCCGAGCCGATCTGTAGCAACAACAATACGCTCAACCCTAAACCGGCTCTTCTTATCGACTTTGAGTGATGCGCCGATGTTGCGTTCAGCATCACCAGCGCGAGTACGATAAAGCAAATCAACGCACCGACCCGATGCAGCCACGAGGCGGCAACCTGGGCATCGAATGCGATGACACCGGTATAGCCTGTGCTTAATCCGCTAAAAAAATTCAGTGCAGTTTGATAATCGGCTTTAGGCCACCATGAGCCATTGCACGCAGGAAAACCCGAACAGGCTAGAGCCGCATAATTGGCGCTGACCCAGCCGCCTAAAACAATCTCTAAAAATAACACACCCATTGCGAATCGGGCGAATATAGCTGAACCGTTCCTTGGTAAAGCTAATGGCGAAACTTTTGGATTAACCCGCAAATACAGCCAGAACAGCAGCCAGAAAGTCATCATCCCCAGTAACAAATGGCCGGTTACAACAATCGGCATGATATGCAATTTTACCGCCCACATGCCTAAAGCCGCCTGCAAGCCTACCAAAACCGCAAGAGTCGATGCGGCCGCCACGACCGCCGGACGATTTTGCTGTTCGCGCCACGAAAGCAATGCTAACAACAAAATAGCCATGCCTAAGGCTGCCGCCAGATAACGGTGGCTCATTTCCTTCCAGGCTTTGGCAAGATCGGGCGTCTGACCTGAGAATGCCTTCGCCGCCTGCGCTTTAAAATCGGCGCTATCAAAATCGAGTGGTATAGCCTGTCCATAGCATCCTGGCCAATCAGGACAGCCTAGCCCTGCCCCGGATAATCGGACATACGAACCCACTACAATGACTATTAAAGCTAAAACAACGCCAAAGAGAGTTATTTTTCTAAACATTTTATTTTCCACTATCCGATTTGTGAGATTCGCAGAAGGTGCATCAGATCGCTTTTTACGTCGTAAGGATCAAAACCCTGCTCATACTGCATCATTAAATTACCCAGCGGATCTATTAACAGCAGCATCCCGTCAGGAATACTGCCTTGCCTAAGTGCGGCAATTTTCTTGATAAGTGCATCATTAGCTTTTACTCTTAACAAGCTCTGGTCATTTTCCCACCATTTACTCGCCATTTCCGGCGCAACGTCCTTTAACACCAAGACTATTCGACGGGTACGGGGCAGTTCTTTATTTAACATGAGCTGTAACTGCCTGGCTTTATAAATGGCCTTCAGACAGGGTTCATTGCACTCGCCATTGGGGATAACATTGACCAACAGCCAGTGCCCGGAAAGCTCTGTCATATTATCGCTCGAAAACGGGTCGAAACCGGTGAAATCGGCGCGTTCTGTTGTCACTGGCGGTATGATTAACTGCCCATTGTTAGTTCGCCCACTGACGAGCTGCGGATGTTCTTTTAATCCCCAGGCTATTAGAAATGGAATGATGGACATTCCGAAAATAACCAGAATTAATAGATGATTTTTATTTTTTTGATTGCGCATCGTTGTTTTTATCGCCATGGATGGTGTGTATGCCGCAAGCCTGTCCTGAGCCTGTCGAAGTGGCCAGTCGGGAACTGGCGCGGCGAAAGCTGTACCAAAAAAAGAGTATCGTGAGTGTCAATGCCAATGCAAACCACTGAATTGCATAAGCCGTATGTTGTTCGGGCGGCATAATGGTCGAGGTGCGCCATTCCCGCTTAAATCCATCAGGCGACTCTTTAGCCAATTCAACCTGAAATTGAAATAATGGATAGCCTAATTTCTTAGCCAACACATGACTATCAGCCACCTGCACTACTGATGGCCAACCCTCTGTTGGAATTTCCGCTCCCGCTAATTTTATACCAACACTGGGAAAATGATTAATCCGTCCGGTAATAATTGTTTGTGCCTGATTAATCGACAAGTCAGGAAGCACCGATCGATCCGGATTTAAAGGAATCCAGCCTCGGTTCACCAAAACCGTCTGAGGTTCCCCGGCCAATACAAACGGGGTCAGCACAAAATAGCCGGCCTTCCCGCCGCTGATTTGATTATCTATCAAAAACTGATGCGCAGCATCGTAATGCCCCGTAACTTCGACCTGCCTGTATCTTAGCGCCTCGAGATTGTTGTCAACAGCCGCCGACAAATGCAGCGTTTCAGTCGCACCCGCTTGTTCTTGCAGCTGAAGCAATGCCCGTTTCTGTTCTGAACGATCTAATTGCCACAATCCCAACGCAAGCAGCATCGGCAACAGGCACAAATAAACTAATGTTGGAATTATTTTAAACTTCATTGCGTCGTATCTGACTGGATCATACTTTTTTTATTTACCCTATTGGCACAGCAACCTAAATAACCGAGAATACAAAAACCTTAACCATCAATAATAATTACATTATGATTATAAAAAGCATCGTTATTATCGCCTTTATCCTGATTATTATCAGCCTAGGCTCCGCGCTATTTCATCTGGTTAAGCACAATACCCAGGAACAATCCGAAAAAACCGTCAAAGCGCTGACTTTTCGCATCACGCTTTCACTGGTATTATTCATTTTCATTTTTATAGCCTTTGCAACCGGCATGTTCACGCCTCACGGACTAGGCGCTCGCATGCACCAAACACCACTCGCTGCACCTGTTAAATAAAAACGCCTCAACCATTCCGACAAAAAAAAAGCGCTGTCTGTTAGGCAGCGCTTTTTTGGTACAGCTGTTTAGATTAAATTACATAAACAAATACAAATAATCCTAACCATACTACGTCGACAAAATGCCAATACCAAGCGGCGGCTTCAAAAGCGAAATGATTTTCCGGTTTGAAGTGGCCCTTCCAACTACGAAACAACACAACGCTCAAGATAATAGCGCCTACGCAAACATGGAAACCATGAAACCCGGTCAACATGAAAAAAGTAGAGCCATAAATACCTGATCCCAAAGTTAACCCCATTTCGGTATACGCCTCATGATACTCTAATGCCTGTAAAGTCACGAACAAGAACCCCAAACCTACGGTAGCCGCCAAACCTTTAATTAGCTGATCACGGTTTTTTGCAAGTAAGCCGTGATGCGCCCAAGTACAAGACACGCCACTAGTCAGCAGAATTAAGGTATTCAAAAATGGCAAACCCCATGTTCCCATAGGCTCAAAATCACCGCCAACTTTACCGGGGCCATTGGTCGGCCAAACGGCTTCAAAAGCGGGCCACAATAGCTCTTTAGTCGCTGCATTGCTACCTTCCCCACCCAACCATGGCACCGACAGATTACGCGTATACCAAAGTGTCCCGAAAAACACCGCAAAAAACATAATTTCCGAAAAGATAAACCACATCATGCCCATACGGTACGAAATACCCACGCCATGATTGTACATTCCCGATTCACTTTCTTTAGATTGCAACGTAAACCAACCCGCTACCATCACAATAAAAACCACCAAACCCAATATCATAAACGTTGAGCCAATGGCATTACCGTTCAGATAATTTGCAAATCCCACCAACGTGGTCACTAAACCCGCTGTTGCCATAACTGGCCACGTTGCTTTATGCGGAATGTAATAAGCATTACTTGTAGACATAAACTTCCCCTTATTATTTTTTTACAGTTGTGTTATCAAAAAAGGTGTACGAAAGCGTGATGGTTTTATAGTCTTTCGGTAAATTCGGATTCACCACAAAACGCATCGGCATTTTCTTCGTTTCGCGTGGTTTAAACGTTTGTTCCGAAAAACAGAAACACTCGACTTTTTCAAAATAAGTGCTGGTCAACGCAGGCGAAAAACTCGGAATCGCACGCGCCACCATCTCAAAATCTGTTTTATTCGTCGCATAAAAATTCACCGTGTGATATTCGCCAGGGTGAACCTTAAGTTGATTCATTTCTGTATGAAATTCCATCGGTGTCGATTCATTCAGCGTGGTCATAAATTCAATGTTAATGTCTCGATTAACATCAATTTTATAAGCCGTTTCAGGAATGGCTTTAATCGCATCGGGACGATCGCGTTCTATCCATTTCCATTCACACAACACGTCATAAAGCGGCACTAACGCATAACCAAAACCAAACATCGCAACGGCAGCAATTGCCAATGTGCGAGCTAGTTTTTTATTTTTTGAAACAACATCATTCATCGTGATAACGACTGAATGACAGCCATAACGTAGATGGTTGTTGCAATCGCAATCAGCACGACAGCCGTTAAGATATTTTTTTGTTTTACTGTCATTTAAAGACCTAATTTCAGTGTGAAGACGCTGCCAAAACAACGTCTTCACGACAAACTCGACCTAGTCGTGATCGCAAGGAATCACAGTAGGTGGCGTTGCGAAAGTGTGATAAGGCACGGGCGATGGCAAAGTCCATTCTAAACCGTGTTTATGTGCATCTTCCCACACTTCGTCAGTCACTTTTTCGCCTGTGCCGCCTTTAATCGTGTCAATCACAATCCAAAGGAACAACAATTGGCTCGCGCCGAAAATGAAACCGCCAATACTGGAAATCATATTCCAATCCGCAAATTGCACGGCATAATCAGGAATTCTCCGTGGCATACCGGCAAGTCCCAAAAAATGCTGTGGAAAAAACAGGATATTGACCGATATGACCGACAACCAGAAATGCAACTGGCCGATTCTTTCGTTATACATATGCCCAGTCCATTTAGGCAGCCAAAAATAGCCCGCCGCCATTAATATAAAAACCGAAGCAGGAACCAGCGTGTAATGGAAATGAGCGACGATAAAGTAAGTATCATGGTACTGGAAATCAACAGGTGCAATAGCCATCATCAAGCCGGTAAAGCCGCCCATCGTAAACAAGACGACGAAAGCAATACTAAACAACATAGGTGTTTCAAAAGTCATCGAGCCTTTCCACATCGTCGCAGTCCAGTTGAAAATTTTAACTCCGGTAGGAATTGCAATTAACATGGTGGCATACATGAAATACAACTCGCCTGCTATGGGCATGCCCACCGTAAACATGTGGTGAGCCCAAACGATAAATGACAAGAAGGCAATGGCAGCCGTCGCATAAACCATTGAGCTATAACCAAACAAAGGTTTACGCGCAAACACCGGAATAATGGTAGACGCCACGCCGAAAGTAGGCAGAATCATTACATAAACTTCGGGATGCCCGAAGAACCAGAAAATATGTTGATAAAGCACCGGGTCACCACCGCCAGCCGCATCAAAAAAGCTGGTATGGAAGAACTTGTCAGTTAACAACATGGTCACTGCGCCTGCGAAAACCGGCATGATAGCGATTAACAAAAAAGCAGTAATCAACCAAGTCCAAACAAACATCGGCATTTTCATTAAGGTCATGCCGGGGGCACGCATATTGAAAATGGTGGCGATAATATTAATCCCGCCCATAATCGAAGAAATACCCAGCAAATGCACCGAGAAAATCGCAAAAGGCAAGGCCTTACCGGTTTGTAATACTAAGGGCGGATATAAAGTCCAACCGCTGGCAGGCGCGCCGCCTTCCATAAATAAGGTGCTGGCCAGCAATAAAACACCGGCAACCAACAGCCAGAAACTCATGTTATTCATGCGCGGCAATGCCATATCAGGAGAACCAATCATCATTGGAATCATCCAGTTGGCCAAACCAACAAACGCTGGCATCACCGCACCGAATACCATGACGAGCGCGTGCATTGTCGTCATTGAATTGAAAAAACGCGGGTCAACAAATTGCATTCCTGGTTCAAACAATTCTGCACGAATAACCATTGCCATTGAGCCGCCAACAAAAAACATCGCCAGAGCAAACAGCAAATATAACGTACCGATGTCTTTATGGTTAGTCGTTACAATCCAACGCAACCACCCCTTCTCTGGACCATGCGCGTGATCATCGTGTCCATGTTCAGCTATTACAGCAGCCATACTCTATACCTCAAAAATAACAGTTAAAAATAGCCAGGCGATTATTCGTCATCATAAACAGGCGTAATGGCTTTCGGTTGAATTTCGTCGCCGACTTTATTACCCAATGCTGGCGCGTTTCGGATATAAGTAATTACGGATGCTAATTCGTCGTCTTTCAATTTAGCAAAGGCAGGCATTTTGCTCGTTCCCGCTTGAATGAAACCAATCAATGGGTCGATTCCACCCATTACTTTTGCGCTGGCTGTTAAGGCAGGGTATGCACCTGCTGAACCTGAACCATCAATTTGATGACATGACACACAGTTCTTCATATAAACTGCGTCGCCTTTTGCCATTAACTGTTCACGCGTTTTATCGCTCAAATCAGGTTTTGCGTTTTGCTTTTCTAAGGTTGTTTTAACCCAGTTATCGTAATCATTTTGTTCCATTGCGATAACAACGATAGGCATGAAGCCGTGATCGCGTCCGCATAATTCAGTACATTGACCACGATAAGTGCCAGGTTTATCTACGAACGTCCACGCTTCATTGATAAAGCCTGGGTTTGCGTCCTTTTTCCAACCTAAATCTGGAACCCACCAAGAGTGAATTACGTCAGCCGAAGTGAAAACGAAACGAATCTTTTTGTTAATCGGTACAACCAATGGGTTGTCAACGCTTAACAAATAATTCGGCACCGTGCGTGGGTCGATATTATCAACACGGTGTGCTTTTTCGCTTGTCGCGTCTAAATGACTTTCAAAATGCACGCCGCTATCAAGGTATTCATAGTCCCAATACCATTGCTTACCCGTGACTTTAATTGAC
>JBCKWP010000051.1:0-11103 GCA_038922455.1 Methylobacter sp.
TCCAGCCTAACCGTCCGAGAACGAAAAGCTTTCTATTTTCGGTCAGACAGACTAAACGAAAAAAGGGATTGCGACGAATCACAATCCCTTTTTTACACCCTTATGCTACCCTTTTGTTAAGAGCAGCAAACCAGCACGGGTTATTCCGCTTCGACTTCTTTCATACTCAATCTAACTCTGCCTTGACGGTCAATTTCAAGTACTTTGACTCTGACCATATCGCCTTCATTCAGTTTGTCGCTGACTTTATCAACGCGCTCTTCTGAAATTTGCGAGATATGCACCAAGCCGTCTTTGCCAGGAAGGATGGTCACAAAAGCGCCAAAATCCATTAACCTGACTACTTTGCCTTCGTAGATTTTACCAACTTCAACTTCAGCGGTAATTTCTTCGATCAGGCGACGCGCTTCTGCACCTGCAGCTTTATCAACAGACGCCACTTTAACGACACCATCATCGGTCAAATCAATACTGGCACCGGTCTGCTCGGTAATGCTACGGATGGTTGCGCCGCCTTTACCAATAACTTCGCGAATTTTGCTAGGATCGATTTTAAAGGTGATGATACGCGGTGCGTAATCGGACATTTCTTCACGGGTGCTGGACAACGCTTTGTTCATTTCGTTCAGAATATGCAAACGACCGTGTTTTGCTTGTTCCAGAGCTGACTTCATGATCTCTGCGGTAATGCCATCTATTTTGATGTCCATTTGCAGCGCGGTAATGCCATCGACTGAACCCGCAACTTTAAAGTCCATATCGCCTAAATGATCTTCATCACCCATGATGTCCGACAATACCGCAAAGCTGTCGCCTTCTTTAATCAGGCCCATCGCGATACCGGCAACCGGTGATTTAATAGGTACACCGGCATCCATTAACGCAAGACTGGCACCGCAAACCGAGGCCATCGAACTTGAGCCGTTGGACTCAGTGACTTCTGAAACCACTCGGATGGTATAAGGGAACTCTTCCATATTGGGTAACACGGCGGCAACGCCACGTTTCGCCAAGCGGCCATGACCGATCTCGCGACGTTTGGGTGAGCCGACAAAACCGGTTTCGCCAACGCTGTACGGAGGGAAGTTGTAATGCAACATGAACGGCTCTTTGTACTCACCAGCCAATGCATCAATAGTTTGAGCATCGCGTTGTGTACCCAGTGTTGCAACCACTAAAGCCTGAGTTTCGCCACGAGTAAACAATGCCGAACCATGGGTTCTTGGCAATACGCCGGTTCTGACCGTAATCGGCCTGATTTTGTCTAATGCGCGACCATCGATACGTTTGCCTTCGTTAAGGATGGCGTTGCGGACGATGCTGTATTCCAGATGTTCGATAATGCCGCGTATGTCGCTTTCGGCATACTCGCCATTTGCCAGCAGTTTTTCAACGACGGCATTTCTGATTTCTTTCAATTGCTCTTGTCTGACCAGTTTTTCAGCGACTTGATAAGCAGCTTTAATACCGACTTCAACTTCTGCTGTTACCAACTTTTTAAGTTCTGCATTAACTTCGGGGGCGACCCATTCAACGACACCTGCACCAGCAGCGGCTGCAAATTCGTTAATGGCGTTAATGGCGACCTGCATTTGTTGGTGACCGAATAAAACCGCGCCCAGCATCACTTCTTCGGACAGGTTGTCGGCTTCGGATTCCACCATCAATACGGCATGTGCGGTTCCTGCGACGACCAATTGCAACTGCGATTCTTTTAATTCGGCAACGCTTGGGTTCAACAGATATTCGCCGTCTTTATAACCGACGGTGGCTGCGCCTATTGGGCCGTTAAAAGGCAAACCTGATACGGCCAAGGCCGCAGATGCGCCCAATAAAGCAGGGATTTCGGGATCAACTTCAGGATTTAATGATATGACTGTTGCAATGATCTGAACTTCGTTGGTATAGCCCTCGGGGAAAAGAGGCCGAATTGGACGGTCAATCAGACGAGACGTTAAGGTCTCTTTTTCACTGGGACGACCTTCTCTCTTAAAAAATCCGCCGGGTATTTTACCTGCCGCATAAGCTTTTTCTTGATAGTTAACAGTCAACGGAAAAAAATCGCCGCCACTTGGCTGTTTTTTACCGACAACGGTGACCAACAGCGTTGTACCATCCACATCAATCATGACAGCGCCGTCTGCTTGACGCGCTATTTCACCAGTTTCTAATTTAACGAGTCGATCGCCGTACTGAAATTCTTTCCTGATAGGATTCACTATAAGGTTCCTTTGCGTAGAAGTTGTTTGAAAATGTGTTCAATCTATGAAGTGCTAAAACAGAAACGGCACAAAGTGATGTGCCGTTTCTTTGTGCTATTACTTACGTAAACCAAGACGCTCAAGCAATGTGCGATAACGGCTTACGTCTTTATTTTTTAGATAATCCAGCAGCTTACGACGCTGATTAACCATGCGCAATAGTCCGCGACGCGAATGATTGTCTTTTTTGTGTTCGGCAAAATGCGGTGTTAAATGAAGGATGTGCGCTGTCAATAAAGCGACTTGCACTTCAGGTGAACCGGTGTCGGTTTCTGACTGACGGTACGCTTCGACGACCGCTTTTTTTTGTTCTGCAGTAAATGGCATTTGTAATCCCTATGTAGATTAAAAATTAAAAATAAAGCCGCCACTATCGGCGGCTCCTTCAGTACACTGCTTCCACGATAGGGTGTAGAAACAGGTGTATTCTTTCAACTGTAGGGGGGATAAATTCGCCCCTACATATTAAACAACTTTTTGGGCGCCAGTTTACCATCCCTTAGCATTTCTCCCAAGCCTAAAAATACCGCGCCGTTATACAGTCGCACCATACCTGCCCTACAGGGATGTACTGAGGGTGGCAAGCTTTGCTTACTGTCCAAGCTTACATCTGTCGATGGCAAAAAATTCAGCGACTGACCGTATTTTATGCAAATGGTCTGTTCATCGGACAATTGCATAGCGGGCAGAGCTTCCAGCGGTTTATCAACATTAATCAGGCATTGCAACAAGCTTTGCTGATCCATTGCTGTCAGCTGTTCGATAGTTCTGGCATAAGCAATGTTGAATTGACCCGCTGCCAGTCGGCGTAATTCCTTTACCGTTCCGCCGCAGCCCAACTCATGTCCGATGTCTTCTGCCAGCGAACGAATATAGGTGCCTTTTGAACAAAACACTTCCAGCGTCAACTGATCTTTGGAAAAATCCAGCAGCTTCAATTCGAAGATGTTGATATGCCTGGCTTTTCGTTCGACGGTTTTACCTTCCCTCGCCAGTTCATAAAGCTTTTTACCATTATGCTTTAAAGCCGAATACATGGGCGGAACCTGATCGATTTCGCCGGTAAATTTTTTCAGGCAGGCTAAGATGTCGTCAATAGATAACTCAGGCACCGGTTTGGTTTCTATCACCGTGCCTTCAGCGTCGCCGGTATCGGTCATAACCCCGAGCTGAACAACCGTTTGATAACGCTTATTATCGTCCAGCATCATCGCTGACACCTTGGTCGCCTCGCCAAAACAAAGCGGCAGCAAGCCGGTGGCCAGAGGATCAAGGCTGCCGGTATGCCCTGCTTTATTGGCATTAAACAATCGCCTGACTTCCTGCAAGGCTTTGTTTGAAGACACACCCAGGCGCTTATCTAGCAGTACTATGCCGTGAATATTAAGACCCGATTTGCGTTTGCTCATCAGGACTAACCTTCGCCGCGCTTGTCCTGAGCGGAGTCGATAGCTTTATCCTGAGCAGAGTCGCTGGATCCGTCCTGAGCTGCGTCGCTGGATTTATCCAAATCACTCAGCAACTCCGCAACCCGCATGCCGGTATCGAATGAATCATCGTAATGAAAACGCAAATCCGAGATATGCCGCAAACGCATCCTTTTGGCTAGTTGATGCCGAATGACCGGCGACATCTCGTTCAGCAATTTAACGTTGGCTTTTTTGCCCGCCTCGTCAACATTCAATACCGTGACGTACACCTTAGCAGCGGCGAGGTCTTTAGTGACCACAACTTCATTGATAGTAATGAATCCCAGTCTGGAATCATCAATATCACGCTGTAAGACCAAAGAAAGTTCTTTCTGCATCTGCGATGAAACGCGGGCATTACGGCCAAATTCTCTTGCCATAAGCTTTACAACTCCCGTTTAACTTCTATGCGTTCAAAGGCTTCGATCTGATCGCCGGGCTGTACATCGTTGTAATTTTTCACCCCGATACCGCACTCCATGCCCATCTTGACTTCAGCCGCATCGTCTTTGAAACGACGCAAAGATTCCAACTGTCCTTCATAAATAACCACGTTCTCACGTAGAACCCGGATAGGCAGATTTCTCTTCATAAAGCCGTCAATGACCATACAACCGGCAACCGCGCCGAATTTTGGCGATTTAAAGACATCTCGTACTTCGGCAAGACCGACAATCTGCTCTCTGATTTCAGGCGCCAGCATGCCGCTGATGGCTTTTTTAACCTCATCAATCGCTTCATAAATAATGCTGTAGTAATGCAGGTCTATGCCTTTTTCTTCGATCAGTTTTCGTGCAGTCGCATCGGCCCGGACATTAAAGCCCATCAAAATTGCACCCGTAGCTAATGCCAAATTGGCATCACCTTCATTAATACCGCCCACGCCGCCGAACACAATCTTGACTTCGACTTCATCATTCGATAAACCGATTAATGAGCTGCGCAAAGCTTCCAAACTACCCTGAACATCAGTTTTAAGTACCAAATTGACGCTGGCAATTTCACCGGCAGCCATCCTGGAGAATACATCGTCCAATTTAGAGGCACTCTGCACGGCATGTCGGGACAGTTTTTTGCGGTCTTCACGATGCTTGGCCAAATCTTTGGCGATACGCTCGTTTTGTACCACCAGAAATACATCACCGGCATTCGGTGTACCCGAAAGCCCTAAAATTTCAACCGGCGCACAAGGCCCGGCTTCTTTGATGGTTACGCCGTTCTCGTTAAACATGGCTCGAACCCGACCATATTCATGGCCGCACAACACCATTTGACCACTTTCCAGAGTACCTTTTTGAATCAACACCGTTGCCACGACACCGCGGCCTCTATCAAGCCTCGCTTCGATAACAATACCCGATGCAGCCCCTTCAACAGGCGCTTTCAATTCAAGCATTTCAGTCTGGGCAATCAACGCTTCGATTAATTCATCGATACCTTCACCCGTTTTTGCCGAAATCTTGAGGAACTGCACATCGCCGCCCCACTCTTCCGCAAGTACATTGATGGTAGACAGCTCCTGCATTACTTTGTCAGGATTGGCGTCGGGTTTATCGATCTTGTTAATCGCCACAATAATCGGCACATTGGCCGCTCTGGCGTGTTCGACCGCTTCCCTTGTTTGCGGCATAACGCCGTCATCCGCAGCAACGACTACAATCACTACGTCGGTAACGTCCGCGCCTCTGGCACGCATTGCGGTAAATGCGGCGTGGCCCGGTGTATCTAAAAAGGTTACCGAGCCGTGATCGGTTTTTACCTGATAGGCGCCAATATGCTGGGTAATACCACCCGCTTCACCGGCGGCAACACGGGTTTTACGAATATAATCCAGCAGCGAGGTTTTACCGTGATCGACATGACCCATGATGGTAACAATCGGCGCTCGTGGTAATTCCACACGATTATCTTCTTCTTGCGCCTCAGCCAGCATTTCCTGCTCAAGATCGTCATCACTCTGCATAATCGCTTTGTGACCCATTTCTTCAACCAAAATTACGGCTGTTTCCTGGTCTATGCTTTGATTGATAGTCGCCATAATGCCGAGCTTCATCAGGTGTTTAATCACCATCGCAGCTTTAACACTCATCTTTTGCGCAAGATCGGACACCATAATCATCTCCGGTATGGCGACCTCTTTTACGATAGCTTCAACCGGCAGTTCAAATTGATGCTTGCCATCGGACTTTACGCTGACGCGCTCATTTTTCTTACCTTTTTTCTTAGGCTTCCTGCTGTCTCTACCCGCTCCAGCACGCGCTCCTTCTCCCTGTTTTTTTTCTATGCAACGTCTCTTGCTTGGCTGTTGCCTGCTGCCTTACCTTGTCCGCATTTCTTTTGATGGACTCTTCCAGCCGAACATCTTTTTCGTGCTGTTTTTTTCTAGCTTCCGCCGATTCTTTGGCTTTAACCAGCATTTCATGATCGGCTTTCTGTTCTCCCGCAACCGGCGTTTTTGCGACTGCCAGGGATGGTGGAAGTACTGCAATCGAAAGGGAAGCGATGTGACCCACTTCAGCCTTGGGAATTACTCCAGTATCAACCGCTACAACAGCGGACACAACTTCTGGAGCAATAACATCTTTTGCCTTTACCGGTTCTTCAACTAAAGGAAGACTTTCCGTTTGTTGCGCAACCTGCTCTTGCAGTGCTTGCTTGGCTAGCTCCAAGTTCCTTTGTTGGTCAGATTCGGCTACTTCACTACGTTTTATATAGGTTTTCTGCTTACGAACTTCAACACTGATGGTTTTGGTAGTAGCACCTGGCACGCTCACCTGCTTTAGCTCACTCACCGTTCTGCGTTTTAAAGTCACCCGTTTCAATGTGCCTTCGGCCGCATCGTCATCCTTGCCATGACGTTTGCGCAAATGCGCAAGCAGCTGCATTTTTTCGTCTTCATTAATGACATCATCAGGTGCACTGGCAGATAATCCTGCTTCTTTCAGCTGCTCTAATAATCGTTCCAGAGGTATTTTTACTACCTCAGCTAATTGCCGTACTGTTTTATCACTCATTTCATACCCCTTCCCTACGACTACCATGAATGGCGGAAGTGTCGCAATCGGTCGGGAACCGATGAGACCTCGCCTGTTCCTCAGCAAACCAAGGCTCACGCGCCTTCATAATCAACTTTGCCGCCCGATCTTCATTCATTCCTGAAAAACCCAACAAATCATCTACCGCCTGCCCTGCCAAATCATCCATCGTAATAATGCCTTGACTGGCCATATCATAAGCCAAATCCCTGTCCATACCTTCCATTTCCAGCAAATCCTGTGCAGGCTCTGCCGTTTCTATTTTTTCTTCAGCCGCAATAGCGCTAATCAGTAAAGCATCTTTGGCACGGCTTTTTAGCGCATTAACCAGATCTTCATCAAAACCTTCAATTTCCAGCATTTCACTAACCGGAACATAGGCGATTTCTTCAACTGTATTAAAACCCTCTTCAACCAGAATCAAGGCAATATCTTCATCAACATCCATTTGATCGATAAACAACTGCTTTATCTTCTCAGCCTCGGCCTCACTGTCCTCTTCCGCCTTAGAGGCATCGATAACATTCAGCTCCCAACCTGTTAACTGCGTTGCCAGGCGTACATTTTGTCCGCCTCTACCTATAGCCTGAGACAAGTTGTCCGAGCTTACCGCCAGATCCATGCTGTGTTTGTCTTCATCAACAACGATGGACTGGATTTCAGCCGGTGACATCGCATTAATCACAAACTGAGCTTCGCTTGGATTCCAAAGAATAATATCAACGCGCTCTCCGGCCAATTCATTTGAAACCGACTGCACTCTCGACCCTCTCATGCCGACGCAAGCGCCCACTGGATCCAATCTAGGGTCATTGCCTTTGACGGCAATTTTAGCTCGGGAACCAGGATCACGCGCCGCCGCCATCACTTCGATTAAGCCTTCACCGACTTCAGGCACCTCAAGACGAAACAAGGCGACCAACAATTCTGGCGCGGTTCGACTAACAAATAATTGAGGGCCGCGAGGTTCTGAGCGTACATCCTTCAAGTAACCTCTGATTCTGTCGCCAATGCGGATGGCTTCACGGGGAATCATGTCTTCCTTGGCAATATAAGCTTCTACGTGTCCGCCCAAATCCAGATAGACACTGCCTTTTTCAATGCGCTTTACGATTCCGGTGATCAGCTCACCGACACGACCTTGATAGGCGTCAACAATTTTCTTGCGTTCAGCTTCCCTGACCTTATGAATAATAACCTGCTTGGCAGTCTGCGCAGCGATACGTCCGAAATCGACAGATTCAATTTCTTCTTCTACCAAATCACCGACCTGAACATTAGGATCATCAAGCCTTGCAACTTCCAGCAGCACTTGCGTTTCCGGAAACTCCACGTCACCATCGATTTGACTGTTGGCATCAACCACTTCCCAGCCTCTATAGGTAGCATAGCCGCCGGTTTTTCTATCAATACTAACACGGGCTTTAATTTGATTTGCATGACGCTTGATCGTAGCCGCTTCTAATGCTGACTCTATAGCCTGAAAAATAATCTCTTTTTCAATCTCTTTTTCATTAGAAAAAACATCCACCACCAACAAAATTTCTTTATTTGCCACTGCGCCCTCCTTTTTCAATTAAATACTCAGGAACCAAACGCGCCTTGCTCATCGCGATAAATGGAACATCAAAAACCTGATCGCCTTCTTGAATCGTAACCACATCACCCTCAACTTTTTCTATCCGGCCGGTAATTTTTCTGCGTCCATCGATGGCTTTAAATAAACTCACCAACACCGTACTACCGATATACCGTTCAAACTGACTCACCTTATAAAAAGGTCGATCTTCACCCGGCGAAGAAACCTCCAGCTGATAGTTGCCTTGAATAGGGTCCTCCACATCCATGACCCCACTGACTTGATGGCTGACTTTGGTGCAGTCTCCAACAAGAATTCCGTTCTCGCTATCGATATAGATTCTTAACAGACCATGCCTAGGATGCAGATTATATTCAATGCCAACGCATTCATAACCTAAACCTTCAACAATTGGCTCGATTAAATTAACCAAATGCTCAGGAGCCTGTTTCATTTTTTCCTCGCTTACTTTCGCACAAAAAAAAAGAGCCGACGGCTCTTCCATTAACAACTCGGTAATTGCTCCTGCATTACTCTACCTCCTGCGTCCATGCAGTCGTAACTACGAGCTTCAATTACCAAAGCCCAGAAAATAAAAAACCCCAAAATGGGGTTCTCCGCAACTACTCCATGTAACGCCATAAATCCTGCATCCTTGCAATCCTATGTGGTAGCGGGGGCAGGATTTGAACCTACGACCTTCGGGTTATGAGCCCGACGAGCTACCAAACTGCTCCACCCCGCGATTGATTTTTGCATTATAAGGCATTTTCAGTATTTAGCAATCTAAATTTATGCTTAGGGGGTGAGTATTTACTACGATTAATCTCCCAAGGCCTATTGAATGCCCAGTTCGCTCATTTTATCAAGCGCATAAGCTTCCAAAGCATCGATAATTCCCCTGTTTGAATTTTCGTCACGCCGTAGCTCATCCAACCGTCTGAAATAATCGTCGAGCACCATACTGCCCCCCGGCTTACGATCGGTTAAGCGATTAACACAAAACTCATTCCACCTTTGTAGCTCATCGGCATTTAGCGTTTCCGGATAATTTCGGGCACTGTATCTAAACAGCATTTCCGGTAACCGGCTATCGGTAAATTTGAATGCGGATATCGCCAATTGTTCAGGCGGCATCAACCTGATTTTGGTCATTTGTTTTTTATCGTTATCAGAAAAAAAACCGCCACTGTAAATTTCCAGATCAGGATCGGAATCCTGTTCTCCGTAGACTTGACTGCTAAACACGGCCGCCAACTTTTCGGCCAAACCGGTAGCCGCTTTAATCTTGTCGATATTGGCGTAACATAACGCCAAATCGATTTCCAGCCGCTGCGCATCCTCAAGTCCGATAACAGACACCGGCGCTAAAACAGGGCATTTGTTGATATGCACGGTTTTTAGCGGAATTCTTGCCACACCTTCCGGTAGATCGGCCGTTGCAGTAAAGATTCGTTGCTGGATTTCTGCCACCGACAAACTCAGCATCGGCTCAGGATCGACGGACAGGTCGTAGACGATTATGCCGTTGGTATTGGTGGGATGCTTGCAAACAGGAAGCACTACGGCCAGACAGTTTTTAACGGCGGGATATTTGCCTGAAATATGCACCACCGGCTTAAAACTGCCCAACTGAAGCAAGTCCAGCGCCCCAGCTTTAACCCTATGCTGCAATAAAAACTGATAGAGTTTAGGCTGAGCCTGTTTAACCAGCTTAGTGATTGCGATGGTGGCATAAACATCTGAAAGCGCATCATGCGCCGCCTCATGGGCAATGTTGTTAGCCAAAGTCAGCAGATCTAGCCTGAAACTGGGACGGCCATCATCGCTCGACGGCCAGACGATACCTTCAGGACGCATGGCTTTGGCCGCCCTCACCACATCAATTAAATCCCAACGGGAATTGCCATTTTGCCATTCCCTTGCGTAAGGGTCATAAAAATTACGGTAGAGGCAATTGCGGGTAACCTCGTCATCAAAACGAAGGCTGTTATAGCCGAGGGTGCAGGTATCGGGCTGAACCAATTGCTCATGAATCAGACGAATAAATTCGGCCTCGCAAACGCCTTTTTGTTCAGCAAGCTGCGGGGTAATCCCGGTAATTAAACAAGCCTCAGGGTGAGGCAGACAGTCTGCCGCCGGTTTGCAGTAAACGACTAAAGGATCATCTACGATATTGAAATCGAAATCGGTACGGATCCCGGCAAACTGAACCGGCCAATCTCTTCGAGGATCGGTGCCGAAGGTTTCGTAATCATGCCAATAAAAGGTTTGCGTACTGCTCATTACTTTCTACCGCCATGGATAATGGCGCTTTAGATGCACCGAAAGAGCAGCCGCCCTATTTGACACGCTTAACTATTTGAAGCCAACGCCCTTAACACATCAGTGCGACTGACCATTCCGACTAACTCATTATCCTGAAAAACCGGATAACTTCTAACTGAAGTCTGTTCAAACTTCTCCGCCAAATCGACAATACTGGAATCAGCATCGACGCTAATGACTTCCGTGCTCATATAGTCGCCAACCTTGCCGCTCATGCTTTGATTGTAGACCGTCTCCAGAACAATCCTCATGACATCTTTTTCAGAAAAAATGCCCAACAAGCGACCGCTTTGATCAACGACCGGAGCGCTGGTGATTTTATGATCCAGCAATTTCTTTACGGCATCGATGACATCAGTGTCCTTGCCCAGCGTAACCAATCTTTTCGACATATAATCTGCAACAGTAATTTTTGCCAGCATAATGAACTC
>JBCKWP010000052.1:0-11088 GCA_038922455.1 Methylobacter sp.
CCGCAGCGCGGACAACATGAATTACCACGCGGCGCGTGGGAACCAGGGCTAAACCCCCGCATTTCCCGTGTGCCGGTCATTCCGGCCTGACACCGGCAGGCTCTACAAGTCTTTTGCTTGCGTGCCATACAAGACCTGCCCCCGTGTTCTTTGCTGACAAAGGACAATTCCAGCCTCAATCGTTTTACCCAAGCCCACTTCGTCAGCAAGCAAGACACCTTTAGATAACGGGGATCTTAATGCGAATAAAGCCGCTTCAATCTGATGAGGGTTTAGATCGACGCTGGCATCGAAAAGGGATTGTGATAGACGCCCTACATCGTTGGGTGCATGACGTCTTGTAAGGTCATGGGCGAAGTATTTGGCGTGGAATGATGTGATCATTTGCAGAAATTTACCGGCGTCCTAATGTCTTGCGCCTTGCGCCTTGCGCCTTGAGCCTTGAGCCTTTGGCATTTTCAAATCAACTTTCCAGATGATAACCGATAATGCGCTCGACCTCATTCTTCGAGCCTAATATAACCGGAACTCGCTGATGCAGGCCTTCGGGTTTTATGTCGAGGATGCGCTTACGACCGGTGGAACAGGCGCCGCCCGCTTGCTCAATAATAAAGGCCATCGGATTGGCCTCGTACATAATGCGCAGCTTTCCGGCTCTGGACGGATCGCGCAAATCATACGGATACATAAAAACCCCGCCGCGCGTCAATATCCGGTAAACCTCGGCCACCATCGACGCAATCCAACGCATATTAAAGTCTTTTTTCCGTACACCTTCTGTACCCTGCAAACATTCCTCAATATAACGTTGTACCGGAGGCTCCCAAAAACGCTGGTTCGACATATTGATCGCGAATTCATTAGTCTCATTGGGGATCCTCATCTGGGGGTGGGTCAAAATAAACTCACCTATATCCTGATCCAGCGTAAAGCCATTAACGCCATGCCCAGTGGTTAACACCATCATGGTTGACGGGCCGTACAGCACAAAACCGGCGCAAACCTGTTCAGTGCCTTTACGCAAAAAATCCTCCAGCGCCGGATCAACGCCTTCACGGCAACGCAGTATCGAGAAGATGGTGCCTACCGCCAGGTTGACATCGATATTCGAAGAGCCGTCCAACGGATCGAACAGCGCCAGATATTTGCCTTTGGGGTACTGCGAAGGAATAGGAATGATGCCGTCGATTTCTTCCGAGGCCATGCCAGCCAAATGACCGGTCCAGTTCAGCGCCTCCACCATAATGTCATGGGTGATGATGTCCAGCTTCTTTTGCACCTCGCCTTGTACATTCTCGGAATCGGCACTACCCAGCACACCAATCAAATTGCCCCGATTAACCAAATGTGAAATTTTCTTGCACGCTGTCACTACATCGTTCAGTAATGAAGTGAACGCTCCCGATACGCCCGGTAACTCGCGCTGCTGTTCAATAATAAACTGAGTCAAAGTCACATGTTTGGCCATTCTTTATCGCTCCGATGGGGTGTTGTCTTATGTTCAATTAAACGCAGGCCGCTTTTGTGTACGAGAATTTTCGCGCAAGCTATCTGCCTATTATTTTTGTATTATAAGTGAAAAGCCGGTTCATCCACGAAATACACAACCATTCAAGATCAAGGATGAGCGCGCTTTGTCCTGCCCATCCACCACATCCCTTAACAAAATAATCCATGTTGAAAATATCCAATCAGCTCAGCATCCCGGACACGGAAATTGAAGTCAATGCGATACGCGCTCAGGGCGCTGGCGGCCAAAATGTCAATAAAGTTTCCAGCGCCGTACATCTGCGCTTTGACATCAACGCATCGTCATTGCCGGAGTTTTACAAAGAAAAGCTGCTGACTTTAAATGATCAACGCATTTCAAAAGAAGGGGTTATTGTCATCAAGGCACAGCAGTATCGCACCCTGGAAAAGAACAAAGAAGATGCCTTTAGTCGGCTGCAGTTGCTAATTCAAAGCGTGGCTATAACCCATAAAAAGCGCAAAGCAACCCAGCCGACCAAAGGATCGAAGCTAAGGCGCTTAGACGGCAAAGCCAAACAAGGCCGACTTAAAGCATTGAGAGGGAATATTAATGACAATTAAGCTCATGACCGATCAAACCATTCGGAAAATAATATGTTAGTTTTACAGATAGTTATCAAACAATGGGACAAAAGCCAAAGAACAGCGGCTCATGTTTTGGAGCGCGCTATTATCCCAGATAGATACCCCATCATCTTTCCGTCGGCTTTTTATGCTTTCAACAAGCAATGTGTCATAGATCAGCACGGCGATGATGTACAAGGTGGTCGCTTAAAATATGTGCAGTTAGCAGACGGAAAAATACAGATTGATCGATTTCGACTGGACTTAGAGAATAAAATCATTATGTATTTTGATTCAACCCGGCCTGATAAGGCACCTAGCAAAATTGGCTCACTGAATAATCAATGGGTACAATGCAAATACACAGACAGATACAGTATTTTCGAGAGCAACTTTCATTATTGGTTGTATGAAGAAGTGACGGTAAACGCTATTTGTAGCGATGAATCTAATAAAACAGTTTTTATGAACACTGAACCTGCGCTTGTTTTTGAAGACCTTAATGTTGTGTAGGCCGATGTCTCTCAGTGCTGGTGCCGTAGCAGGCGGAAGGTTTAAATGTAGAGTAAGCTTAGTTCTTTACCCTACATTTCGGTTAAGTTTGATTTTGATTAATCTAGGTGCAGTTTGCAGGCTCATTGTATAATTTGGCGCAATGTTTTTTACTGACTGCCTAAACTTAAGGATTGATTAAAATATGCTTCCAGAAAAACGCTTAACTCGTCGTCGTGGAATTTATTTGTTACCTAACTTATTTACCACGGGAGCCCTGTTTTCCGGTTTCTATGCCATTACTTCGGCGATGGGTGGGCGTTACGAAACCGCTGTTATAGCTATTTTTGTAGCGATGATTCTGGACGGCCTGGATGGCCGGGTGGCGCGGTTGACCAACACACAGAGCGAATTCGGCGCTCAATACGACAGCCTTTCGGATATGGTTTCATTCGGCGTTGCACCTGCTTTGGTCATGTATTTATGGGCATTTTCCAGCATGGGCAGATTGGGACTGTTTGCTGCATTCGTCCATACGGCGGGCGGCGCGTTACGGCTGGCTCGCTTTAATACCCAGCTTGCCACTGCCGATAAAAATTATTTTCAAGGCCTCCCCAGCCCTGCTGCCGCCGCTATTCTTGCCGGTTTTATCTGGATTTGCCTGGAATATAAATACGACATTGAGCTGTTCAAATATTTTGCGCTAGGCTTGACGGTCAGCACCGGCTTGCTGATGGTCAGTAATTTCCGCTACTCCAGCTTCAAGAAAATCGACTTAAAAGGCAAAGTGCCTTTTATTGTCACCATCGCCGTGATGCTGGGCATCGCTTTTGTGATGGCGCAGCCGCAAACGATGTTGTTCCTGTTGTTTTTGGGCTATGCGATTTCCGGCCCGGTTATCACCTTGGTCATGCGGCGGCGCAAGTTGCGGGGGCGTAAAGCGTAAAATCTGCTTGAGGCCGCACAGCCATTGGCGTATAGTCACGACCATGTTTACTCAAATTACCCCTGCATTTCCTTACCCCTTTACTGGCGCAATGTCCGCCGGAACTGCGTGGTTGTGCCTGCTATTAAGATTCCTGCCCTGATGGGCACCTATCTTTTTCTGTATTTATATAATTAATCCCCTATATCCCTATCAACCTAAGCGTTGATAGTTCTCCATCGATGGAGTTTTTATGACCGACAAATTAATAATTTTCGACACCACCTTGCGCGACGGTGAACAAAGTCCTGGCGCATCAATGACGCGCGACGAAAAAGTCAGGATCGCCAAGGCCTTGGAACGTTTAAAGGTCGATGTGATCGAGGCCGGTTTTCCTGCGGCCAGTCCCGGCGATTTCGAAGCTGTTCAGGCGGTAGCCAAAACCATAAAAGACAGTATAGTGTGTGGATTGGCTAGAGCCTTGGACAAGGATATAGATCGCGCAGGCGAAGCGCTTAAAGGCGCGAGTCGATCGCGCATCCATACCTTTATCGCCACCTCGCCGATACATATGCAAATGAAGTTACAGATGCAGCCGGAACAGGTGATCGAATATGCGGTCAGAGCAGTCAAACGCGCACGGCAATATACCGATGATGTCGAATTTTCCCCGGAAGATGCCGGGCGCTCGGAAGAAGACTTTTTGTGTCGGATACTTGAGGCGGTTATCGATGCCGGGGCCACGACACTCAATATTCCAGATACCGTGGGCTACAGCGTTCCCGATCAATTCGGTGCAACCATTGCCAACCTGATCCGGCGCATCCCAAATTCGGACAAGGTCATTTTTTCCGTGCATTGTCATAATGATTTGGGACTTGCGGTTGCCAATTCCCTGTCGGCGGTCATGAACGGCGCACGGCAGGTTGAATGTACGATTAACGGCTTGGGCGAACGCGCCGGTAATGCGTCGCTGGAAGAAGTCGTTATGGCCGTGCGCACCCGTAAAGACGTGTTTACCTGCCAAACCGGCATAGACACCCGCGAAATTTTAACGTGTTCAAAATTGGTGTCTTCAATCACCGGCTTTCCTGTGCAGCCTAATAAAGCCATCGTCGGTGCCAATGCCTTTGCGCATGAGGCGGGCATCCATCAGGATGGCGTATTAAAAAGCCGCGAGACTTACGAAATCATGCGCGCAGAAGATGTCGGCTGGACGGCTAACCGTATGGTGCTGGGCAAGCATTCTGGCAGGAATGCGTTTAAAAACCGCATTACCGAGCTAGGTTTTGAGTTCGGCTCTGAAGAAGAGTTGAACGAGGCTTTTGCCCGCTTTAAGCAATTGGCTGATAAAAAGCACGAGATCTTCGACGAAGACTTGCAGACCTTGATTTCGGAGGCCGGTTTTGAGGCCGAAGACGAGCACGTCAAACTAATCGCACTGAAAGTGTGTTCGGAAACCGGCGAAATACCCAATGCAACCGTTACCTTGCGAGTGGACAACAAAGAAGTCACCGGCAATGCCGATGGCGGCGGCGCGGTGGACGCCAGTTTAAAAGCCATAGAAAAACTGGTGCAGTCCGAAGCAACGCTGGAGCTTTATTCGGTGAACAGCATCAGCAACGGCACCGATGCCCAAGGCGAAGTCACCATTCGTCTTGAAAAAGCAGGCCGGATCGTCAATGGCTTGGGTGCCGATACCGACATTGTGATCGCCTCGGCCAAGGCTTATATCAATGCCTTGAATAAATTGCATAGCCCTGACCAGCGTAGGCATCCTCAGAAAGGGGCTGTATGAGGAGGCAGGTTCAAGATGCAAGACAAAACCTCATCGTTCCCACGCCTGTCCTGAGTCTTGTCGAAGGACTCCGGCGTGGGAACGCATCCGGCAACGCTCCAGCGTTACGAATAACTAGCTGAGTCGGCTTTGGATAACATAACGCGTCTGCAATACCTGGAGGCTATGGGCATTGATGTTTGGCTGCCCAGAACTATTGCCGATCATCAGCAAACATCGGTATCCGAAACTGTAGCTGAACCGTCCGACAACTGGGACGCTCTGCAATCCGAAGTCGCCGTCTGCACGCTATGCGACTTATGCAAAACCCGCAGCCAAACCGTTTTCGGCTCGGGCAATAAAAATGCCGAATGGATGGTTATCGGCGAAGCGCCTGGACAAAGCGAAGACCAGCAAGGCTTGCCGTTCGGTCGCGCCGGTTCCCTACCGGTTGCGACACTTCCGCCATCCTTGGCAGTCGTTGGCAAAGCGGATCTGCTGTTAACGGAAATGCTAAGAGCCATAGGCCTTGATCGGGAACAGGTTTTTATAAGCAATGTTGTAAAATGCAGGCCTCCCGACAACCGTGAGCCTAAGCCCATCGAAATTGAAGCCTGCAAAGCTTATTTGCAAAGGCAACAGGCGCTGCTCAAGCCAAAAATCATCTTGGCTTTAGGCCATGTCGCCGCTCAGACCTTGCTAAACACAGATCAGCCGATAGCCGAACTACGCGGCAAAATACACGCTTTAAATGACACGCCGGTTGTTGTAGTCTATCACCCGGCATACTTGTTAAGATCGTTGCCGGACAAGTGCAAAGCCTGGGCGGATTTAAAGCTCGCGTTGCAAACAGTTAAAAACATTAAAGGTTGATCATGTTGGGAATGATGTTAGAAAAAATAAAAGACTTTGTGGTTTACGATGCCGACCGAGAGTTCTACGCCAAACTGTTCCCCGACTCGGTGGGCAGAAAAGATTTAATGCGCCTGAGAAAAATGAGAAGTTCCGATTTACCCGGTGTTATGGCGATTGAACGGGCAAACTATCAATTTCCCTGGGGAGAAGACATATTCAAGGACTGCTTTAAAGCCAACTATGCCTGCTGGGTCTGTGAAGAGGCCGATGTCGTACTGGGTTACAGCATACTCGCCATGGCTGTCGGCGAAGCGCATGTTTTAAACATTTGTGTGGCATCAGCCGAACAGGGACAAGGGATAGGTCGTAAAATGCTGGAAAACCTAATCGAAACAGCCAGAGGCCGGGCGGAAACCATGTTCCTGGAAGTCAGGCCGTCCAACACCGTCGCCATCGCCCTTTATGAAAACATGGGCTTCAACGAAATCGGCGTCAGAAAAGGTTATTATCAGTCGGAAAAGGGCCGCGAAGACGCCATCATGCTGGCAATGCAGATTTTTTAACGTCTGACCTGGTAACTACTGGCTTTAATGATAGAGCACGGACACATTAAGGCTAAAGGCTAAGGAACAAGCACGAAATAAGTTGAGCAACTGTAGGAGCGGCTTTAGCCGCGATTATCGCAGCTAAAGCCGCTCCTACGATAATGTAAATGCTCAAGTTATTTCGTGCACGTTCCTAAGAATTCGAAAAGCTCTTAAACCTCAATGCAAGCTTTTTTAGCCCTTCGCCCTTCGCCCTTAGTCTTTCCCCTTATTTCAAATTATCCGTCACATGCGGCTCTATCAGCTGGTACATGATTTGATGCATTTTTGGGCTTGCGGCAATCAGGTTGCCTGACTCCAGATACTTATCATTAAAAGAAAAATCGGTAATCACGCCGCCCGCTTCCTTGATCAATAAAATCCCTGCGGCCATATCCCACTCCATTAGGCCGATTTCCCAAAAACCATCCAAGCGCCCGGCAGCCACGTAAGCCAGATCAAGCGCCGCAGCGCCCGCACGGCGAATCCCCGCCGAATCGGTCGCTAATGCGCGAAACATGCCCAGATAAGCATCCATGTGCAAATCGGTTTTAAACGGAAAACCGGTGCCAATTAATGCGCCTTTCAAGCTGGTTTGATTGGTGACACGCAGGCGACGGTTATTCAGCATCGCCCCGCCGCCGCGTTTGGCAGTGAATAACTCATCACGCAACGGATCATAAATGACGCCAACTTCAATCCTGCCTTTATGTTTTAAAGCAATGGAAACGCAGTATTGCGGAAAGCCGTGCAGGAAGTTGGTAGTGCCGTCCAGCGGGTCGATGACCCAGACAAAATCGTTGCCTTGCTGTACACCGCTTTCTTCGGCCAAGATGCTATGCTCTGGATAAGCAGCCTTGATGATGTTGATGATTTCCCGTTCGGCCATGCGATCAACCTCGCTGGCATAATCGTTCCTACCTTTTTGATCGACCTTTAGGTGACCAATATTATCGGATGAGCGGAGTATCAAGTCGCCGGCGCTTCTTGCGGCACGGACGGCAGTATTTAACATGGGTTGCATAGGCGGAATTATAGTAGTACAGACGACTGCATGGACATGGGATGGTTCGGCTACGCTCACCACATGGATAGAGCACCAAAAGTAGGCGCTTTAGGCGATGCAGCTGCAATTGTCGAAAAATACATATGATACCAAATCTTTTGCTAAACTTAGGCTCTTTTTTCAACCAAGGACAATGCTTTGCTATCTACTATAAAAATTGTGTTGGTCGAAACATCGCATCCGGGAAATATCGGCGCCGTTGCCCGTGCGATGAAAAACATGAAGATGCGTAACCTGTGGCTGGTTTCGCCTAAAATCTTCCCCAGCGCCGATGCAACAGCCAGGGCTTCCGGTGCAGATGATCTTTTATCGGGGCGCAACCGTCTGCCAGACGCTACAGGAAGCCATTGCCGATTGCCAACTGGTGATTGGCACCAGCGCCCAATGCCGCACCATTAGCTGGCCGGAAATAACACCCAGAGAATGTGCAGAGAAAGTTTTAATTAATGAACCCGGCAACAAAGTAGCCATCGTTTTCGGCCGTGAAAATTCTGGCTTAAAAAACCACGAACTGGATCTGTGTCACTTTTTGCTGCGTATCCCCTGTAACAGCGAATTCAGCTCCTTAAATATTGCCGCAGCTGTGCAGGTTGTTTGTTATGAACTATTTGTCGCATCCGGACTGGCCGCACAAGAAGAAATTAGGGTCGGAGATAAAGGTAAAGAACCTTTGGCTACGTCAGCGCAAATGGAGTCTTTCTATACTCATATGACTGAAGCCTTAACCGACATAGGCTTTATGCATCCCGCCAAATCAATATCCATCATGCGGCGTTTGCGGCGGATTTATAACCGGGTACAACTGGACAGCAAGGAACTGGACATACTCCGAGGCATCCTGAGGATGTCCCAAGGCCATAAGCGGAATAACGATGTTTAACCGAATTAAAGAAGATATTGCCTGCGTGTTCGACCGCGATCCGGCGGCGCAATCGGTCTTTGAAGTGATTACCATCTACCCCGGATTTCATGCCGTTTTAATTCATCGGCTTAGCCATTTTCTCTGGCTAGCCGGATTCAGATGGCTGGCCCGATTTATTGCTCATACCAGCCGCTGGCTGACCGGCATTGAAATTCACCCGGGCGCCGTCATAGGTAGGCGTTTTTTCATTGATCACGGCATGGGCGTGGTGATCGGCGAAACCGCCGTTATCGGCGACGACTGCACCTTGTACCACGGCGTAACCCTGGGCGGAACCAGCTGGGATAAGGGCAAGCGCCATCCGACCTTGCATAACGGCGTGGTGATAGGTGCAGGAGCAAAAGTTCTAGGGCCTATCGATATAGGTGAAAATGCCCAGGTGGGTTCAAACTCGGTGGTCTTAAAACCGGTACCGGCGGGCGCAACTGTAGTTGGAATTCCCGGACATATCGTCGACCCCAATAGCAGGCCCGTAGCGGATGAGCGCGACAAAATCGCGTCGGCAATCGCTCCCGGCATTGCTCTACCTCCTGCATCCATGCAGTCGTATAAAATGGGTTTCCATGCCTACGGTACAACAACCGATGTGCCCGATCCCATCGCCTACGCCATTAACCACATGTTGGATCATATCCATGAAATGGACAAGCAGATAGAAACCCTGCAAAAAGCACTCAATGACGCAGGCATTAAATACACGGAATCGCCCATATCTAAGCTGAACGGCTGCGAAATTGAGGACGGCTAGTAAAAAAGGCACAAGACAAAAAACGAAGGGCAAAAATAATTTGCTTATCGGTTTAACAGTATTTCAATATTTAGCCCCCGTCCTTTCCCCTGCCCATCAAAGGGTATAATAGTTGACTATTTTACTAGGTTATGTATAGTGACAATACCTTAACGCTATTTATAGAGGATACTACTGTGCGCTTAACAACTAAAGGCCGCTATGCGGTCTCTGCAATGCTAGACTTGGCTTTCCACAGTCAAATAAAACCAGTCACCTTGACGGAGATTGCGGCTCGTCAAACCATTTCCCTGTCTTATCTGGAACAACTATTCGCCCGATTACGCAGGGCTGGCATGGTAAAAGGTGTGCGCGGGCCTGGCGGCGGTTACAAACTGTGCCGCAAGACCAGTGACATTAATATTGCCGAGATTATCGCAGCTGTCGATGAAACGCTTGATTCAACAAAATGCGGCGGTGAGGCCAACTGTCAGAAGGATCAAACCTGTTTAACGCATGACCTATGGATGGGCTTGAGTGGACAGATTAGGAATTATTTAGAGGACATTTCTTTATCCGACCTGTTAGAAAAAAAACGGGTTCAGGAAGTTGCCAAAAGACAGCATCACGATGCTCAGCAATCTATTGTTATTCACCGTCACCCCGAATAACTCAGTCTGAATGATCTACCTTGATCATAACGCGACCACCCCACTGGATGATCGCGTTATGAAGGCGATGCTTCCCTTTTTAAAAACATTCTACAGCAATCCTTCCCGCTTATATCGTCACGGCAGAATCGCCACCAGCACCATCGATGCGGCGCCCAACACCGTACAGCTAGGCATCCACGGCATTGACTGAGTAATGCTGCTGATGCAGCTGGATCCAAAAGGACATCGCCGTTTCCAGCGGTTCAGCCTGCGCCAACGGCTTGAGAGAATCCAGCCCGGTCTTGGTAGTCATGGACGTTGAACCTAGCGAAACAAAAAGCGCAATCTGCATCAGTTTGGGGAAAGCCAACACCGAAACTGAAATTATCGAATTTATCAAACAATTAACACCCTTAACCCTAAAAGGATAAAGAGGAAATCATGCCTGTCTCATTAACCGAAAGTGCCGCCCGGCAAATCAAAAAACAACTGGAAAAACGCGGCAAAGGCCTGGGTCTAAAGCTGGGCGTAAAACAATCCGGCTGCTCAGGATATGCTTACATAATCGATTATGCCGACGCATTGAATGAAGGCGATGCGGTGTTTGAAAATTTCGACGTAAAAGTCATCGTCGCCGCAAACGACCTGGAATTTGTGGACGGTATAGAACTGGATTATCGCAGAGAAGGCATTAACGAGGCCTTCCAGTTCAATAACCCGAATGTAAAAGGCACTTGCGGTTGCGGCGAGAGTTTTTCTGTTTAATTAAGGAAACAGCACGGACTTACAGGGCTGGAGTAACTGCAACAAATCCACTATTACACAAGCTTCATCAGGCTTACTGCTTGGTATAAATGTAACTTTTAGACAATTACCGTCACCGATGATCAGGCTGAGGATGGCATCAACAAACTCAACCATCGGCCTCGGAAAACACTAAGCTATAAAACGCCTCATGTTGTATTTTTTGGCGATAGTGGACGTGAAGCCTCA
>JBCKWP010000053.1:0-10940 GCA_038922455.1 Methylobacter sp.
ACAGCATGTGGAACATATTCTAGCCAATGTGGAAACGGCAACCGCCCAGTTTATCAAACTACAAAGCCAAGCCGATAAAGTGCTGGCCGGTTTTCCCGCTTTGACGGCAGATGCACGGCGAACGCTGTCACATGCCGATGCACTGACCGGAGAGTTTAACAACCTGAGCCGGGATATGAGAAAAGAGCTGAAAACAATGACAGAAAAAGCCGGAAATCTGGCCGAATCCGGTACCGCCACCAGCAACATGCTGGTGCAAACCACACTGCCCCGGGCCAATGTCTTAATGGTTGAGTTACAGGCAACGACGCGCCGGTTTAAGCATGTTGTTTCAATACTTGAAGCCGATCCGCAAGCGTTTCTTTTGGGCGCCGGTCAAACACAAGCAGGTCCTGGCGAGTCGGGTTATGACGAGACGATGGAACCCACTGAGGTGACAAAATGAACCGTTTTATCGATAAGGAACGCAGGCGTAAGCTACTCTTCTCCGGCAGGCGGATGCCGCCTAAACGCTATCGCAGCAATGTGAGCCGCATCCTGTTATTGTCACTCCTGTTAATCGGCGCCAGTTGCACTCTGGGTACTAAACCTGGGGCTGTTGCCCTTCATGATCTGGGGCCTGCGCACCACTCTGATAAGACAGTCACGGTCAGTAGTTTGGATGCACCTGTCTGGTTATGGGATGACCGAATCCGCTATCGCTTGCTCTACGCCGATGCCTCGGCGATCCGGTTTTATGCGCAAGATCGCTGGGAGGCGCCGCCACCGGCACTGCTGGAAGCTCACTTAAGCTTCATTGGAAAATGGCAGGATGTCACGTTACATATACGACTGACGGAGTTTGAGCAGCAATTCGATACGCCGGAGCAATCTCGGGTGATTTTAAGTTTTCAAGTGGAAGCCCGTTCGCTGAATAATAATCAAGCCATCGGTAAACGTGACTTCAGACTGGAGCAGGCGACTGCAACCGCTAATGCATCCGGGGCAATTAGTAGTTTTATAGCATTAACGCATCAAGCCGTAGCCGAAATTCAGGACTGGTTGCTGGCATTTTCTTCTAATGGCGCTGGCAAATGATGAGCATTCAATTGTTCACGGTAAGGATGTGTTATCCCCAGCAATTCTCTGCCCGCCGGACGGGGTAAGTTTCGGCATTGAGAACTAACTATTCGTGAGATACTGAATTCCTGCAAGACAATAACATCTTTTAACCAACTGAGAGAAATTCATGACCACTTACATGTACACCACGTCAATACCCGTTTTTAAACAGATGTTGAACAGCCTCAGTGCCATTTTGGTTAAGGCTGAAGAGTATACTGCCGAGAAAAAATTTGATCCGATTGTATTGCTGGAAGCACGGTTATTCCCTGACATGTTCCCATTAATCCGCCAAGTACAGATCGCCACAGATTTCGCCAAGAGCGTTTCAGCGCGTCTGGCAGGTGTCGATGTGCCAGCGTATGACGACAATGAGCAAACATTCGCCGAGTTGCGGGCTCGAATCAGCAAGACGTTGGTGTTTATCGAAAGTCTTACATCGGAGCAATTCGAAGGTAGCGAAATGCGCGAAATTGTGCTGCGCCCAAGTACACCGAAAGAGAAAAAAATGGCTGGTCAAGCCTATCTGTCGAACTACGGTTTACCGCAATTTTTCTTCCATGTTGCCACAGCGTATGGAGTCTTGCGGCACAATGGTTTGGACATTGGCAAGGGCGATTTTATGGGTGTCTATTAAGGCTGTTTGGGTGTAGAGCCATCATTATCCTACGGCTCTCCATGCTGTCGCCCCCGTACTTTTAATCGTATCCGATGAAGGTGACAAGCACTGATCTGGGTTATAGCCGCCGGTCAGTTGGGCAATTTTGCATTCTTCTTAAATCGACATTTCAGTTTGTAAGGGATAACTTCTTTTTGCGACCAATGAACTGTAGGGCGCAGATTCTTAAGACTTTGGATTACGGGCTGCGTGCTGTTGCAAGTATAAATCATTATAAATTAATGATTTCTTGTAAATTAAATAAATCACCTTTAATACTGGAGCAAAATCATGATGGGGCTAGCGAAGTATCGGTCTATTTTTACACCTGCCACCAAACAGCAACGACAACAAAATTTTGCCGATTATTGGGAATTTACCCAGCAACATGGCGGTGAACTTTTCGAACAAGATAAGGATCTGTCCAAGAAACGCGTTAGATTACAGTATTTTAAAGATAATCCAGTTAAATTAAGAACTCCGCTGGCGGATCCTGAAGTGTTTTACCGCAATTATGTCGTCATGAAAGACGATCCCAAGTCTTTGGATCGTATGACTTTAATGTTGACAGGCATGTACAAATTTGCCCGTCACGAATGGGTGGGCATCAAAGGTGCGTGGGATGTGGTGCCTGATATGGCCAATTCGCATACGGTAGAAGATAAAATTAGCCGTGTACATCTGGCCGAAGAATTTTGTCATTGGCGCTTATTTGACGAAATGCTTCGCACTTGTGGTTTGGACAAAGTGGAATGGGTGCCGCTGGAGCCGTTTAAAGAATGGATTTATAAACAATTCCCAAAACTACCAGGCTTCTTACTGGACGCCCCCGCCTTTGTAACGGAATTAATGGGTGTGACCTACTACTTTTATTTGCATAGTTTGTTTGATGATTTACTGGCTGATGAACCGGAAGTCAGGAATCGTTTAAAAGAACTGCTTGATGAAATTACCATTGATGAAATCGCCCATGTTGGCCAACGCAGAAACTTTATCGGCGCATTTGGGATGAAAGTTTCAAAAATGCTGGTCAGACCACTTTATAAAATGTTCTTTAGCGACATGCCTGAAGTCGGTGTGTTGTTTGATATTGAACAAATGGTAAAAGACGGTGAAGCCTTTGATTTTAATGAAGTGCCGGATTACATGGTGGAACGTAGCTGGATTCCATCCTATTGCAAAGCGTAAATCACACGCGGATTTAATTAAGAAAGCTCTGATTATGCCCTCCCGGTAGGGCAATCGCGCTATGTCATCGGAGGCATTTTTCCGAAGATCAAATCCAACCGGTAATCCTCATTGAGTAAAGATGAACGAGAAACGAAAATCGGGTTACAAAAGCTTAGGGTGCTTGGTTTTGACAGTATCTACCGTTTTCGATACATCATCAGGGGTTCACTTGCGTTCATCTCCTCAATACGTGCCTGACAGTTCTCGACTGCCTTTTCCCTCATCGCTCGATAAATGCTCTTAACAAATGCCGCATGGGGTGGTTGGGTTCCAACTTCTGATCGCCGAAACCGAGAGGCTAGCTCTCATCTTTAATACAGCATGAAAGGCTTTCACCTTTCTTCATGACACACTGTCCCATCCGGCCTTTAATCGCTTGATCCTGATGCCGACCTTCGATGTTTTTCAGCCTTGATCAGATTCAGGGTAATGTGCCGGATAACAGCTAGGTTCGCTGTACTATGTCCTTTGCGAGTTCGATTGCTGTCTTCATCAAAGGCGATATCAAGAACCCAGTGCAGATTGTTTAGCAGCATAGAAAATGTTGCTGTATTTGTGGATAAGCTCATCGGAAAATGGTGGTAGGTTCACCGAAGTCTGCTGTCGGAAGTTGGCGCCAGCACTTACCCCCGTGCTGAAGCAAATCAACCACCGCGTTGCCTACCAGCGGCTTATTTTAATAACTGATGTTACGCACCCATCATGAAAAATCAATGAGTTATAAAAATTCCAATTCGCTACAGCTATTGATTCTTCTACAGGCCTGCGTAACATCAGTTAATAACCTCAATGTGGGTGGTTATGGCTATTATGTCAAAGTGTTAAGTACCTACGCTGCCAGCGCATCCCTTTTGTCGAGTCATACCAATACAAATCACAACCAACGCCGTAACCGTTGCAGCCAGCTCTTGCCGCTGTCGCCGTTAACCGGCAAATGCGGCAGCGCCTCCTCCAGCAGCCGCCCCAATAGGTCATGATCGATATTGGACTGCAAATCGTGGGCTGTTCCGAGTTTTCCGGTGACTTCAACCTTCAATTTCCCATGCTGTTTTTGCAGTGAAAAGCCATTGCCGCACACCCGGCAATATACCGCGTCGCCAGCCTTCTGGTGCTTATGCACCACCACGACCGGCCCGCACATCGGGCAGTTGTGCATCGGAATACCGGCATCACTGTGACCGATAATGCCGTTTAGCTCACCCGACTTGGCTAGCGCGATCAAGTTCAGGCCGAAGGTGCGGTCGAACTGGGTATCCAAATTCGTGGCGATTTGTTCAACAGCCGCTTCCAACGGCATACCTTTGCGATAAGGACGGGTGCTGGTCATCGCATCGAACGCATCGGCGAGGCCGACGATTTTGGCTGTGTTCGATAGAGTATTTCCGCTCAGACCGGACGGATAGCCTTGAAAAATCTGGGTGCCCAGTTCTGAATGGGGGTCATCATCGAGTATTCGTCGTCGCTAAGTTTGCCCTTGCTGTTCAAAATGCTGTCCAGTACACCCACCTTACCCAGATCAGTTCGACTGCATCCCGCCGACAGCATTCAAGTCAACCCGATCTTTATCCCGGGCTATTTTAACCGCCTCTGGCAGATCGTCGCCATGTTCGCTGAACCATGCATCCAATTCATGACCGATATGCGTCAGCAGCATTTTTTTTGGCTTAATAGCTGCGTAAGCCTCAAGCGCCAAATTGATGTCGTTATGATTTCTGGGGGGCTTATCCATCGGCGGAAACGAACAATCCAGCACCATCAGATCCGGCTGCCAGTTTTGCAGAAAGACTTGGGTTTTTTTAGGCAGGCCGACCGTATCGGTTAAATACGCCAATTTGCCGGACGGGTGTTCAAAACAATAGCCCAGGGTGATTTTTGAATGTACCAATGGCACGGGTATCACCTTCATACCAACCAGCTCGAAAGGTTCGAATGGCGTTAAGCGTTTAAAGTCCAGAATGCCGGGGTTTTTATACAAATCGGCACAACCCTCCGCGTCGTCAGGGCCATAAACCGGCAGGCTCTGTCCCAACCCCCAGCGCAGCGAAAACAAGCCTTGAACATGATCGGGATGGTAATGCGTCAACAGAATGCTGTGCAGCGTCCGGTTTGGGAAGCGGCATTTTAAATCGAGCAAGCCGGCATCGAGCAGTATTTTATCTGCGCCAATCTCCAGAAACGCCGAGCAAGGCTCGCGTCTGAAGTCGATATTGGCTGAAGCCTTGATGCAAATTTCGCACTGACAACCATGCACCGGTACCCCGGCCGCATCGCCAGTGCCTAAAAACCTGAGACTCAGGATTTGGCTGTTTTCTAAGCGGTCACTCATATTCTGCCTTTAACTTGCCGGATAATAGGGTGACCAAAGCCGCGCCGCTGTCGGACAAAGCGGCGTCATTATTCAGTATCACCAAATTGGGGTGCAACAAACGATTGAATAACTTGGCTCGTTCGAGGCGCAGTTCGATTTCCACCAGCGGCTCCCGTTGCCGATTTATCAACCGCTGTCGTAATATGTCCGGTGAGGTTCTGATTAAAATGACCTGCATATTGGGATAACGCTCCAATGCCTCAAACAAATACTCCCTTGAGCCATTCACCACCACATTAAAACCTCGCGCCAGCCATAAATTTATTTCCAGACCGATGCCGTAGCGCAAACCGTGACTGTTCCATTGCAGCGCAAAAAAACCATGTTTGGCTTTAAAATCGAATTCTTCAGGTTCCAGATAGATATGGTTCTCGCCCGCCCCTGAAGGGCCAATCACATAAAATAAACGGCCTTGTTGCATGTGTTGCATGGTTAGCGTCCGCTGTAATGTGTTTGATAAACCAGCTTGCCCTTGACCCAGGTCTGGCTCACTTGTGGATATTTACCGACCCAATCGACACAGATCAGATCCGCTCGTTTACCGACTGAAATTTCACCTCGGTCACTCAGTCCCAGCGCGGCTTCGGGATTTGATGACACCAATCTGACCGCTTCCGGTAGGCTTAGAACCTGACGCTCCACCAATAAAAATAACGCCACCAGCAGGGTGGCAGGTGCGTAATCCGAACACAGACAGGAAACGACATTGTGCTCGATACCGTCCTGGGCTTTCATCGAACCGCTCTGGCTTTTACCGCGCAGAATATTGGGCGCGCCCATGATGGTGCTCATGCCCTGCTCAACGGCATAGCGCGCGGTTTCCAGATTGATCGGAAATTCGCTGATGTGAACGCCCAGCGCCTTGATTTCATCGATTTTATCAGGACAGTCGTCATCGTGGCTGGCGACATGAACATTTTTGCCATGCGCGTGCTTGATCAATTGCCTGAGCCTAACTTGCGCGGCATCCGCCTGCTCCAGTTTGGCATCGATCAGTATCTGTGTTTCCGCCTCGGTTTTTTGATAAGTCTTCTGCAGATAGGTCTGATAGGCGCGCATATCTTTGAATTGACCCTGTCCCGGCGTATGGTCCATAATCGAGAGCAAATGCACTGCGTCTTCGTCCAATAATTCCAGTAATACCGGCAAGGCGGTCGGGTCGGTGATTTCGTAACGGGTATGAACACGGTTATCGACCAGACCTTTATCATTAAACGCATGGATAGCGCGGACAATATCGGCGGCCATGGCGTTATTACGAAGCCCCAGTTCTGCATTGGCAAACGACAGCGAATGGAACACCGTGGTGATACCGGCGGCGGCATTGCGTTTATCGGCCTGGGCAATGGCGAACTCCAGTGGAAAATGCACATTGGGCCGGGGTTCGATGTCTTTTTCCAAGGCATCGGCATGCAGATCGATCATGCCCGGCAGCACATAACGATTTAAACAATCAACCACCTCGCAATCGGGCACAGTTTCAGGATTGATCGCCGTGATAAAGCCGTCTTCAAGCAGCAGCGATGCGTCTTCGATAATATCATCCGCCAGTACTAGGCGGGCGTTACGCAATATTTTCATGTGGTCTCCTTGTGTAATACAGTGGGCGGAGTTAACTCCACGACTTCATCCGCCATGCGTTGAACCAGATCGGCATGGTGAAAAATTGCCAACATGCCGACGCCTTGTTCTTTTTTACGTTGGATCAGTTTCACCACGCAGTCGGCAATGGTGGCGCAGCGCAAGATGCCTACAGAGAAATCTTGCATCCTGATACGCCAGATCTTCGCAAGCAGGAATTGACCGAAGGCCTTCGCCAATACTGCAAGCTTGATACCTTGGCGATGGTGCGACTGGCCTGGTTTCTTCAAGGATTTCATGTGCGGTTATTTATGCCAGGTGTAGCAATGGATGACTGGGAAGAAACACTATTAACTGCAACGAAAAACTACCCGGATTCACTATTTCTCAACGCCGTGGATATTCTGTATCGTCGCTGCAAATTCCAACAGACAGCGATGATGAGTCAACCTGTCTCCTTGCTACAGCGAGGCCTTAAACTTGGCCACAGCAAAACGCTCAGCCTGGTTGATGAAATGGTAAGGCTGGGCATACTATCACCTCTGGAAAATAGACCGATGATCGTAACTAGTGATAAACACGGCATCTGAAAGCCCAGTTTAGCCTTATGGTGTCTTTCCTAGCCTGTATCGAAACAGGATTAAACCATCAGATCAATCAAATTAAGGGTTCAGCCATGACAAATACACGTTTCACCATCCAGGATTTTATAATTATCGATGCGGAAAGCGACCCTATTCCGAAAATCCACATCCGCGAATTACTGGACTATCCCAGCTACGAATTTCAGAGCTCCAAGCTAAGCGAACGGCAGAAATTAGATGTTATTGAAACAATCGGTTTAGAAATTCTAACTAATGTTCTGCATGAGTATTTCCAATATAAAAGGGCTACCTATAATGCAGTCCATGAAGCACAGTTTACATGGCTGATGATGCGCAAAGAAATGACTTTACAAAGCTTGAAAAATGCACATGCGATGGGCCTGGATTTTTTAGAAAAAAATAAGCTAAAAACGTTTGATGAGTGACCAAGACAAATTCACCTTTTCCGAAAGTACGACATCGTATTCAACGTGCATTTCTTGCTTGATATTCTGAGCATCAGGCCAAGTTTGTGCGACCATGACTCATGTATTGCCGTTGTGGTTGCCCAGTAACCTAATCGCGAAAGACAGCACAATGATTATTACGAGATAGATTAATAAAAATGACCCCAGAAAACACAGAAAACCTCTATCAAGCCTTTCCTCGTCTGTATCGAGGTCAGAACAAGTCATTACAAGAATCATCGATGCGCTGGGGGTTTCAGTGTGGGGACGGCTGGTTCGACTTAATCTGGAATCTTTCTCAGGCAATCGAAGAGCTTGCCCGGCAAAAAGGCTTAGAGCCGCAAAGCGATGATTGGCCGGAAGCCACGCAGGTCAAAGAGAAACTGGGCACACTACGTTTTCATCTGAAAAATGATAATGAGAGTATCCATGCACTAATAGATGAAGCGGAACAAGCCTCAGCGAAAATTTGCGAAGTGTGCGGTGCGCCAAGTCAGCAGGTTGACAATGCGCGGCACTGGGTAAAGAGCCTGTGTAGTGAACATGCCGAGGAATATTTACTAAAGACAGCGACTTCCATCGCTAACAAAACACCTGCTGGGCAATGGGTCGAAGACAGAGAAAAAGCAGCCTTGCAGATTGGCATTTTTTTCTTAATCGACGGCGTCGTGTTGCGTGATTCGCTTCCCATTGAAAAAGGTCAGCAATATGGAGATAACATCGAGCATGGCGCTCACTACGAATATTGGTTAAACCTCGCACCCACTACGGCTGTCGAATCAACCTTCAAAGCGCATGCTTATGACTATTATCCACGAGGTAGAGTCGTTTTTAATAGCCAACAGAGGCGAGCAAAGCTCTATATTGACCACTGTATCCAGGGAGCGGCACTGGCAACCATTCGCCAAGATTTCGCCCTGCCCACAGACACGCTGATTGGCTACGACACGCATTATCAGTGTCATCGTTGCAATCCAACGTACCTAGATGATTTTGACGAAAATGATGAGTGAATGGGCGCATCGTAGCGTCGCGGAATAATTGACATGCCAAAAAATAAAAAGAACTCCACCCTGCTGCGCCAGAGGGAAATGATGCGGATGCTGACGGTCAGCCGTTCCGACACCCAACAGGGCGGACGTTGGGACAAAGCCAGCGAAATCGCCGCAAGATTGAATGACACAGGTTATGCAGCTTCATTGCGCACCGTGCAGCGTGACCTCAAGGAATTGAGCGAGATTTTTCCTATTGAGCTGAACGACAAAAACCCGCGTGATTACGGTTGGCGCTGGATGAAAGGCGCGAATCTCGACATTCCCGGCATGAGCGTTTCCGAAGCCCTTGCCATGCGTCTGGTGGAAACGCACCTGAAACAGCTATTGCCCGCAGCCATGCTGGATGGCTTGCAGAGCGTGTTCAGCTTGGCACAAACCAAACTGGATAAAGTCGAGAAACAAAATAACAACCACGCCAAGGATTGGCTTAACAAAGTCCGCGTTGTGCCGCCCGCACAACCGCTGTTGCCGCCACGGGTAAACCAGGATATTCAAGACGGCCTCTACCAGGCTCTGCTGGAAAATAGGCAGATTGCGGCAAACTATCAGTCCATGAGTAGCGATCAGCCCAAGAAATACTTGCTGCATCCTCTTGGCCTGATCATGCGCGGCGCAGTCGCCTACCTTGTCGCCAGCGCTTGGGATTACACCGAAGTGAAGCTGTATGCGCTGCACCGTTTTAGCAAGGTGGAGATTCTCGATGCTGCCGTCAAAGCACCCGAAGGATTCAATCTGGATAAAGCAATTGCCAGCGGCCTAGCGGATTTTGCGAATCAGGGTGAGCCAATCCAGCTTGAAATCCGTTGCAACGAATGGGTTGCCGCTTACCTTGCTGAAACACCGCTGTCTGCCGACCAACAAACAGAACCGGAAGCAGATGGCTGGGTGCGCCTAACAGCTACCGTCAACGACACCTGGCAGTTGCACTGGTGGCTGATGGGGCAGGGTGCTGGGGTTGAGGTTTGTGCTCCGGCAAGGTTACGGGAAGCAATAAAGGCAGATTTGCTTAAATCTGCTAGTCTTTACGGTACACAGAAAGATTTATCAAAATAACAAACTTTTTCCATCAACACTCCGAGGTAAAATTTATGGCAGTAAATTTGTATGATTTATTTAGCGGAAAAATATTTAGAATACCAGATTATCAAAGAGGTTACGCCTGGGGTGAAAAACAATTAGTCGATTTATGGGATGATTTGGATGGAATACAAGAAGTAGATGGTGCATATAAAAGTCATTATACTGGAACCATTTATTTAGAGGAGATAACGAACCCTGCGCAATATGAAGTATGGATACCTGCCGGCAATACATTTTATTGGGTCGTTGATGGACAACAACGATTAACTACAATAAGTATTTTCATTTTTGAAATTCTAAAATTAGCAGGTAAAGGACTCAATGATATAAGTACACATGACTTGGCAAAAACATTTTTATGTCAAAAAAACTTGTCTGGGAATACTACTGTTTACAAATTTAGCTACGCAAATACAGACCAAAACAATAAATTTCTTCTTAAGAATATATTTGAAGATACATCAATAATTTTACCTGATAACAAACTTAATATTTATTCAAACAATTTAATTGAAGCAAAAAAGTTTTTTGCAGATAAACTTAAAAATTTAGACCGAAGTGAAATTGAAATTATTTTCAAAAAGTTGACGACGTCATTTAAGTTTGACAATAGAACCATTGAAAATGATTTAGATGTACAAGCAGTCTTTGAAACTATGAATAATAGAGGAAAACCACTATCCACGCTTGAGAAACTGAAAAATAGGCTGATCTATCTTAATGGAAAACTTAGTAACAAAGACGAAGACGAAGACAAGGATACGTTGAGAGCTACTATTAACAATGCTTGGGGAAAAATATATTCTTGTTTGGCTC
>JBCKWP010000054.1:0-10907 GCA_038922455.1 Methylobacter sp.
TTACTGCTACAATGCGCCCCTCTTAAACTGCACACGAATTAAAAAAATGGATGTCATCCAACGCATTGCCGAAGAATTAGCCGTTAACATCAAGCAAGTCAACGCCGCTGTCAACTTATTGGATGAGGGCGCGACCGTTCCGTTTATTTCCCGTTACCGCAAGGAAGTGACCGGCGGGTTGGACGACACTCAATTAAGGTTTCTGGAAGAGCGCTTGGGCTATTTGCGCGAACTTAACGCACGGCGCAAGACTATTCTGGGCAGCATCAGTTCGCAAGATAAATTGACGCCGGAACTGGAAAAAGCCATCAATGACGCGGACACCAAAACGCTGCTGGAAGATTTGTATTTACCCTACAAGCCCAAACGCCGTACCAAGGCGCAGATTGCCAGGGAAGCAGGGCTTGAGCCGTTGGCCGATGCGCTGTTGGCCGACCGCAGTCTGATTCCCGTACAAATTGCAGCCGGTTATATCGATGCAGAAAAAGGCGTGCCGGATGTGGCGGCGGCTTTGGACGGCGCACGGCAAATTATCATGGAGCGCATTTCCGAAGACGCCGAACTGTTGGCCGAACTGCGCGAGCGCATCTGGCAAAAAGGCATACTGCACGCCACGGTGGTGGCCGGCAAGGAGCAGGGGGCAGCAAAGTTTAAGGATTATTTCGATTACGAGGAAGCCATCAACAAGATTCCTTCGCATCGGGCGTTGGCGATATTTCGCGGACGCAATGAGGATTTTTTGAATTTGTCGCTTAAACCCGGCGCTGACGATAAGGCCGAACATGACCTTTGCGCCCAGTTTGTTTGCCGCCGCCTCAATATTACCGACAGCTCGAAACCGGCCGATGCCTGGCTGGTTGAAACCGCCCGGTTCGCCTGGAAAATCAAGCTGTATACCCGTATCGACCTGGATTTAAAACTCAGGCTGCGCGAAGCTGCGGAACTGGAAGCCATCCGGGTTTTCGCCAGCAATTTACGGGATTTGCTGCTGGCCGCACCCGCCGGGCCTAAAGCGACGATGGGTTTGGATCCCGGCATCCGCACCGGCGTTAAGCTTGCCATTGTCGATCCGACCGGCAAAGTGCTGGCTACGGATACCATTTACCCACACCCGCCGCGCAAAGATTGGGATGGCTCTATCAACACACTGGCAAAATTGATCCAAAAGCACAAGGTTGATTTGGTCAGCATCGGCAACGGCACGGGTTCTCGCGAGACCGACCAGCTGGTGGCGGATGTGATGAAGCGGCACAGCGAACTTAAATTTACTAAAATTACCGTATCCGAAGCGGGGGCGTCGGTTTATTCCGCATCCGAATTGGCGGCCAAGGAGTTTCCTGAGCTGGATGTGTCGTTGCGCGGCGCGGTTTCTATCGCCAGACGCTTGCAAGACCCGCTGGCGGAGCTGGTCAAGATCGACCCTAAATCGATCGGCGTGGGCCAGTACCAGCATGATATAAATCAGCTTCAGTTGGCTAAAGGACTCAATACCGTGGTCGAGGATTGCGTAAACGCGGTCGGTGTCGACGTGAATACCGCGTCGGTATCGCTGCTCAAGCAGGTGTCCGGCTTATCCGCCAGTATCAGTGAAAATATTGTCGCCTTCCGCAATGAAAACGGCCCGTTCGTCAATCGCAAGCAATTGAAAAAAGTACCACGATTGGGCGATAAGGCTTATGAACAGGCGGCGGGATTTTTACGCATCATGAATGGCGACAACCTGCTGGATGCCTCTTCTGTACATCCCGAAGCCTATCCTGTCGTTGAAGCGATCATCGGCAGCACCGGCAAATCGATCCGCGACCTGATTGGTCAAAGCCAGTTTTTGCGCAGTCTGAACCCTGCCAATTACACCAATGAGCATTTTGGTTTGCCGACCGTGACCGACATATTGCTCGAACTGGAAAAACCCGGCCGCGACCCGAGGCCGGAATTCAAAAGCGTCGAGTTCAAGGCGGGCATCGAGAAAATCACCGACCTTAAAGTCGGCATGCGGCTGGATGGCGTGGTCACCAATGTCGCCAATTTCGGCGCGTTTGTCGACATCGGCGTACACCAGGACGGCTTGGTGCATATCTCCCATTTATCGGATACTTTTGTCAAAGACCCTAGGGATGCGGTTAAAACCGGGGACATGGTCAAAGTGCAGGTCATGGAGGTCGATGTCGAGCGCAAGCGCATTGCCTTGTCGATGAAGACAAACCCTCAAGCGACTGAAGCCAGGCCCGAACGAAACAATCAAAAACCGACCCATAAGCCCAAGCAGCAAGCGCCGGTGCAAGGTTCAATGGCTGACGCCTTTGCCAAGGCGCGGATAAGTAAATAGTCTATACTGACTTCAATATTAAACTAACCCATAGGATTTGATATGCGTAAATTCAGTCGTTTTTTTATTTTTCTTTTATTCACTGGGCTGTTTACGGCCTATGCGCCGATGACGCAGGCCGATATGCAGCAGGGTTATGGCAATATGCCTTATACCCCCATCACTCAAATTGATGAACCGCTAGAGCAAGCAAGCTACGGTCGAAAAATCGGCAAAAAAGCTCTTAGTGGTTGGACTAACCTGAGTTTGGGCATTCTGGAAATCCCCAAAAACATCATTAACACGACCAATAAAAGCAATATCTTTTATGGCATTGTGGGTGGGTTATTTAAAGGACTGGTTAACACCGCAGGGCGCATGGGTGTTGGCGTTGCTGATTTAATTACCTTCCCGCTTCCCACCAAACCGATCGCAAGCCCCTTGTTTATCTGGGATGATTTTGATGTGGACACCACTTACGGGCCGGTATTTCGTTTGTACAAAAACCAGGAAACAGTGAGTCCCGTCGTTCAAGCCCCTAGCGTAGAGCCGGTTGTTGCAGCACCTGCCGTAGTAACGCCCAAACCAGAGGCGATTGATAATTCAAAGCAGTACAGCCAGGAAACCAACCATAAACTGGATACTGTGTTTAAAAAAGAAATGATGAAATAGCGCATCATTGCCTGAAGCAAAGAAAGCCCGGAAGGTTTCGCCTTCCGGGCTTTTTTTATGGGTGAATGATTGGTAACTATTCAGTGTAAAAGGGATAACATCCCTATGCAATGAGCCTTACAAACTCTGACGCTGTCTTTTATAATGCCATCCCCGTTAAAGCTGCGGCTTCTCAGGGATGTTATCCCTACGCTGAATAGTTACAAATGATTTCACTTAACCCGGCGGCCAAACCATTTGCCGTCCGCCTAGCAGATGCAAGTGCAGGTGGTAAACGTCCTGTCCGCCATTCCTGTTGCAGTTAAACACGGTTCTGTAGCCCTCTTCGGACAGGCCTTCTTGCTTAGCTAGAAGTGTCGCCGTTTGTAATATTCGGCCTGCCAGAAGTATATCGTCCAAGTCATTCAAGGTGGCAATGTGGCGCTTGGGGATGATCAGGATATGCACCGGAGCTTGAGGATTAATGTCCCTGAAAGCTAGGACGTTTTCATCTTCAAAAACCACATCCGGCTTGATCGCGCCGGAAACCATCTTACAAAATAAACAATCAGTCATCGCTTTTACCTTTTATGCCCTGTGGGCACTACATTTCTATGCGGCCATTAAAGGCGTGTGATAAGGTGCCGCTGTCGGTAAATTCCAGCTCGCCGCCCATCGGTACGCCGTGGGCAATTCGGCTGGCCGGTACTTGGTGTTTTCTGGCCAGTTCGCTGATGAAATAGGCGGTCGCCTCGCCTTCAACCGTGGAGTTGGTTGCCAAAATCAGCTCTTTGATATGACCGGTCGTCAGTTGTTGTTCAAGTTGATCCAGTCCGAGCTCGTCAGGCCCTATTCCGTCCAGCGGCGATAATCGGCCATGCAGCACAAAATAGCGGCCTTTGAATACGGCCGCCTGATCGACAATCCAGACATCGGCGGGGCTTTCTACGATGCAGAGGATGGACGCGTCCCTGGTATTATCTGCGCAGATTTCGCATTGATCACCTTCGGTCAGAGTGCGGCATTGCCGACAATGGCCCATTTCTTCAATGGCTCGCAGCAGTGTTTGCGCCAGCATTTTTGCGCCGTTGCGGTCGCGCTGGAGCAGGTGGAATGCCATACGCTGGGCGGTCTTAGGGCCGACGCCGGGCAAGAAGCATAAGGTCTGGATTAGCTGCCCTAATAAGCCGGCTTTTTTCATAGTAAAAAGGTGTGCATTAAAAAGGCAGTTGGAATCCGGGAGGCAAGGGCAGTCCTGAGGTTATGTCGGCCATTTTTTCTTTTTTCATTTTTGCGACTTTATTGACGGCATCGTTGATGGCCGCAGCGACCATATCTTCCAACATATCTTTGTCATCGCCGAGCAGGGACGGATCGATAGTCACCTTTCTGGCTTCGCGTTTGCCGGTCATCAGGATGGTCACCAGGCCGCCGCCGGACTCGCCCATGACTTGCATGGCGTTGAGCTCTTCCTGAGCTTTTTTAAAGTCTTCCTGCATTTTCTGGGCTTGCTGCATGATGTTGCCGAGTGCGTTTTTCATGTTTTTTTCTCTGCTCTATTGTTTTGCCGGTTTTGTCGTGCCGGGCGTTATTATGGCTGTTCGTTAAATGGGTTCTATGGTGCCGGGCATGACTCTGGCGCCTAGGTGTTCTTTTAAAGACAGAATGTTTTCGTCCGAATTAATCGCGTCAACCGCCGCCTGTTGTTTGTCTTCACGGTCTTTGGTCAATTGTACCGCAGGCGTGGCGAGCGTGGTTTTTTCGGTAGTGATCACCAATTTCAACGACGCTTTGCGATAATCCTGCAAGGCCTTTTGCAGTTTTTCTTCCCGACGCGGGAAGCGTAAATGACTCGGATCCAAAATTAGCTTACATACGTTGTCATCTATATGCTCCAGTACGCAATGATTGGCCAATTCCCTGGTCGCCGGATCCAAATTCATCGCGGTAATCATTTCCTCCCAGGTGGCATTGTGCTGTTGCACGGCGGTTTCCTGAATAGTTTTTTCAGCGACGCTGGCGAGGGGCTCTTTTGCCGCCGGGGTATAAGGGGGCGGAGATGGACGAGAAATGGGTGGTGTTGCTATTTTGTTAACGGGCTGGCGAACCTGGGCCGGTTTAATCGGCGTGGATTCTGTGCCTGCCGGTCTAAAGGTCAGCATCCGCAACATGACCATTTCAAAACCGCTGCGCGGATCGGGCGCTAAATCCAAATCCCGTTGTCCTATCAAGCCTATCTGATAATACAGCTGCACATCTTCGGGGCTAAACCGGGACGCCAATGCCGTAATCATCTCCGCATCGAAATCGGGGTCGATTGCCGTTGGTATTTGTTGCCGCAGTGCGATGCGATGTAGGACTTGCAAAATCTGTTGCAACACATCGCTAAAGTCAGGGGTTAAATTGGCTATTTCGTTGATCTTATCGAGTATCGCAGCCGCATCGCCGTTGGACAGAGCCGTTAAGAGGTCTTCAACGGGTTGCTGCGCCACCGTGCCCAGCATCGTGTTAACATCGTCCGTGCCGACCTTGCCGTTGCCGTAGACGATGGCTTGGTCGAGCAGGCTTAAACCGTCGCGCATACTGCCGTCGGCGGCCCGTGACAATAATTTTAACGCACCTGATTCGGCTTCAATATGTTCTTGTTGGAGGATGAACTCCATCTGGGTAAAAATCTGGGCAGGCAACAAACGCTTGAGATTAAACTGCAAGCAGCGCGACAGCACGGTAACCGGTATTTTATGGGGATCGGTGGTGGCGAGCAGGAATTTTACGTGTTCAGGCGGCTCTTCCAATGTTTTCAATAAGGCATTGAAGCTGTGCCCGGATAGCATGTGTACTTCGTCAATCAGGTAGACCTTGTAGCGGCCGTGACTAGGTGCGTATTGTGCGTTGTCGAGCAGATCGCGGGTATCTTCAACCTTGGTGCGCGATGCCGCATCGACCTCGATTAAATCCAGAAACCGTCCTTCATCCACATCGCGGCATACGCTGCACACGCCGCAAGGATTGAAATCCTGGAGATTTTCGCAATTGATAGCTTTGGCTAAAATGCGGGCAATGGTGGTTTTTCCTACGCCGCGTGTTCCGGTAAATAAATAGGCGTGATGAAGCCGGTCATGTTGCAAAGCGTTCATTAACGATTTGACCACATGCTCTTGTCCGACAACTTCGGTGAAATTATGGGGACGCCATTTTCTGGCGAGAACCTGATAATTCATGGCAGGCTCGAAAGGTAAGTAGGGTTTGGGCGGCGACCATGCCAGCCACATCCCGGCACACGAATCTGCTGCTACCGTTGCTCCCTTCCGGGCCTGGCGGGGTTTACAGCGTACCGTTGCGGGAGGACCGACACGATCACCATTAAAACATTAGCCGTACTGGCTAAAGGACGGCCATTATCGTTGAATCGGTTTAATAACACAAGCTGGAATGGCAACTGTTTTGAAAAAAAAGCTGATGCGAGGCGATGAATGTGGCAGTTATATGGAGCTACCCCGGCCAAATAATCACCGCCGTCCTGAGCCGGTTCTTGCCGAAACTGGACATCCGGTCGAAATCCTCGTAGGCGATCGGAATAAACTGGCAATCAAGTTCGCTTTGCCGGCCTTCCTCGGGATCGGGGTCGTGCATGTACAGGCAGTCATCGTCGAAGCCGCTCATGACCACCCAGTGCGGCGCTTTTTTTCTATCCATCCGAAAGGTGCTGATTAAAATCAACGGTATCGCCCCGGACTTGAACGCGCTGATCAGGTCGTTCTGGCTGATATTGGCGTAATGTATCTTGATGTCTTGCTCTTGCGCCTCGCGTTTGAAACAGTTATCGACCAATGCTACAACCCGTTTTTTTTTCTCATCCCGAACACCATCGATAAACAGCGTCCCGGTCTGATTGATCCAGACTTCCACCGTAAATTGCCGCCGTTTTGCCGCCAACGCCAGACCTATCGGGTGGCAACCGCCATGTCCCGAGGTCATAAAAATGGTGGTGGCTTCGCGCCACAGGTTGATCTCTTCTTCCTGCGAGGGTTGATAAGTCCTGTTTAAGCCGTGCATAGCCATCATCAGCGATGCGGGGCCGCAGGTAAACGGCGTGGTTTGTCTTAACCAATGCACCGACCGGTGCTGCAAGGTGTCGGGATAACGGCGGATGCGTTTTTGGTAGCGCAACGCGTCTTTGTGGTCTTCGTAGTAATCGCGGTAGATGCCGAATTTCCGGTAACCCAGCGATTCATAAAGCTTGATCGCCGCCGTGTTATCGACGCTGACTTCAAGGCGCAGATACAGCCTGCCCGCATCAGTGGCAGCCTGTTCGCCTGCCGACATCAGCAGCTTGGCGATGCCCGTGCCTCGGTGCGTAGGCGCAACGGCCAGCGAATAGACCCTAGCCAAGCGAGTTCCGGGATGATAAATAATGAGCACATAAGCAGAGATTATGTTTTGCTGCTCGGCAACCAGCAAGGCGCGATGTTCGGCGCTTATCCAGTGTTTGAAGCTACGGCGGCTTAATTGGTCGGTGTCGAAACAGGCCTTTTCCAGCGCCACCAGTGGGTCAAGATCAGTCAGCAGGGCAGGGCGGATTAAAATACTCAAGATGATACCCCGCACAAGCCTTGTGCAATCACCTGTCTGGCGCGGAACAACACCATTTCCCGCCATGCCTGATCGTTGGGGCAAAAATGATGGCGCATGACGTGGCTATGTTTCAGTCGGGCTGATTCGTGATTGGGTTGTGCCCACAGTTGATGGTCGCGCAGTAAGATTTCAAACAGCTGGTCGGTGGAAAAAGTGCCGAACTCCAGCGTGATGTAACAACTACGTTTATTCATGATCGCGTGCCAGGCATAATCCAGCAGTCCTGTTTTAGGCACCGAGCTGGACGTACCCAGCAACGGCAAGGCCACCGAATCGCCGTACCAGTTTTGGGCTACGCGTGTTCCGGCACTGTCCGGCTGATGGTCGCAAATGATTTCGCCATAGCCGTAAGAGCCTAAGCCAGTATGCAGATCAATGACTGCCAAATCTCGTTCTTGCAAGATGTATTGATGCATCAGCTCATCAGTGGTCAGCCAGCCGTGCGCGGGTGCTTTGCCGCCATAAAACGGCCCAGAGGGATCGCTGTATTGTCCGGCGCTGATGGCTTTTTCCAGGGCCACGCGGCCATGTTGTCTCTCAAATTCGGTAAGGGCAATTTTCCGTTGTGCGGCATTTTCCAGATAAAAGGTATCTTTAAGCAGGTCGTAGTCTTTGTTTTCAGGCAACGGCCTGGAAAAATCGATAGCGTTGCGGTTAAGGTCAACACCGTCGGCATCGCAACGCCGTTGCCAGGCATAACCCCACGGCGTCAGAGCATGGATTAGCAACATCGCCGTGTCGGCAGGAATAACGGTTAGTCCCGAGGCAATCAAATCCAGCTGGTCGATTTGTATCGCGCTACCGGCAAAGCCTTCAATGCCGTGCGTTCCGCCGATTAAAATCAGTACCCGTGAAGCGTTTTCCGAGCCGATCCAGACCGTGTCGGTAACCAGCTCTTCGCCGTCTGGCCCGGTGCCGTCGCAACGGTAAGACTGGCGTTGCGTTTGACAGGTTAGTTTTGTTGTCTGTTCCAGCCAGCGTTGGCGACCGGCGGCATAGCTGGCTGGAAATACGGCGGTATCGATAGCGGCAAGAGGAAGGCGATAGGACATAATGATTACCTGGTATTTTTTGTAAGCATAGCCCTAAGTTAAGCCCATCAGGAAGTATTTTTCGACAGCCGTAAAAACTCCTTGTGCAAACACCGGACAGGTTACAGAATTAGGCCTCACCTTAACGACAGGATTTTTTGCTATGGCGCGTACCCTTCTGGTTGTTGATGATCTTGCCGACTGGAATCCCTATTATCCCAGCGAGCAGGTCATCACCTTCGAAACCTATCTTGCTACCGAGCAGGGTGAGTCGCACCAGCGTGTCCGCATCATCAACCTGTGCAGCAGCTACCGCTATCTGTCCGACGGTTATTATTGCTCGTTGCTGGCCGAGGCTAGAGGCCATCACGTCATCCCTTCGGTCAGGGTACTCAACGACCTGGGCAAAAAAGCGCTCTACCGGCTCCAGCTTGAAGACTTGTCGCAAACCCTGGCGCGTGCATTTAAGACCACCGACAAGGACAGTGAAATAACCTTGATGAGTTATTTCGGCACCTCGCCCGATCCAGCTTTTCAGGAGCTTGCTAGATTACTATTCGAGCGCTTTTCATGCCCTATTCTGGAAGTGACGCTACGTTACAAACAGAGCTGGGAAATCATCGGTTTAAAAGCCGTGTCGCACCGCCATCTGGATGATGCCCAGCAAACCGTTTTTGCCGACGCGCTGGACAAATTCAGCACTAAAGTTTGGCGGAAGGGTCGTGCCCGTAAAACGGCGCGCTTCGATCTTGCGATCTTGGTCAATCCCGAAGAACAGTTGCCGCCGAGTAACCGTGGCGCGTTGAAAAAATTCATCAAAATCGGCAGAGAGCTGGGCATTGAAATTGAACTGATCACCCAGCAGCATTATGTGCGTCTGCCCGAGTTCGACGGCCTGTTTATTCGCGAAACTACCAACATAAATCATCACACTTACCGTTTTGCCAAAAAGGCCGAGGCTGAGGGTCTGGTGGTTATCGATGATCCGACTTCGATGCTGCGATGCACCAATAAAGTCTATCTTGCCGATTTGTTCCGTACCCATCGCGTGCCTACGCCCAAGACTTGGTTGTTGCACAAAGGCAATGCCGCGCACTTGGATAGAGTCGAAGCGGAAGCGGGTTTTCCGGTGGTTATCAAAATCCCGGACGGCTCCTTTTCTCGCGGTATCGTTAAGGTGAATGACCGGAAAGAGCTGGAGCTTAAAGTGGAAGAGTTGTTTCAAAAATCCGCATTGCTGCTGGCTCAGGAATTTCTCTATACCGATTTCGACTGGCGCATCGGTATTTTTAACAACAAGGCTTTATATGCGTGCCGTTATTACATGGTTAAAAACCACTGGCAGATTTATCGTCACGGCAGCAGCCGAATCGATACCGGTGGTTTTGCCACCTTGCCAACCTTTGAAGTACCCAAAGCCGTGCTTGATGCCGCATTAAAAGCGACTCTGCCGATAGGCAACGGTTTATACGGTGTGGATGTTAAGGAAAAAGACGGCAAAGGTTATGTGATAGAAGTTAACGACAATCCGAATATCGATAGCGGCGTTGAGGACCAATATCTGGGCGATGAGCTGTATCGGTTGATTATGGGCGAATTGCTGCGGCGCATGGAAAATCGTAGTAAAGGGGTGTGAATCCGACAACTCAGAAGGCGCAATAAATGATCCGCCTTGCAGCTTTCAAGAAAGCTTGATTGCCCTATTGATTTTCAACATCAAAACACGCCATTTTCTGCAAGCAAATATACGCATTAAATAATAAGGAGAGACCCATGCAAGTCACCGACAATCCACGAGCAATAAAAAAACCTGCAAATCTGAGCATCAACGCCGACCTGCTGAACAAAGCCAAGGAGATGAACATTAACTTATCGGCAACGCTAGAGCGGGCATTAGTCGAAACTCTTAAAGATAAACAACGCACCCAATGGCTACAAGAAAATAAAGCAGCGATTGAAGCTTACAATAACTATGTTGACCAGCATGGCGTGTTCAGTGACGAACTGCGGAGTTTTTGATGTCTCAGTTCAATGTTTACAGCAACCCAAACCCCCGCAGCAAAACCGCCACGCCCTTGCTGCTTGACGTGCAGAGCGACTTAATCGCAGACTTGACCACCCGTGTTGTTGTACCGCTGTGTCCTGCCGCAACCCTATCAACACCTTAACCCCCGTATTTGAAATTGACGGCAAAGAGTACGTCATGCTGACACCGCAACTGGCGGGACTATCGAAAAAACAAATAGGTGTAATTGTTGCCGATCTCGCGCTTCATCGAGATGAAA
>JBCKWP010000055.1:0-10888 GCA_038922455.1 Methylobacter sp.
ATCCATTACTTAAGTGGTTTCCAATAGCTTTATGACGGGATGGATTCCTTTCCAGGTCATGGTAAGCGCCCATTCCAAGGTAATAAGAATAGTATTTAAAAGCGTTGCGTGCCAATGCTTTTCAAGCATCGCCCAACACCGTTCGACGGGGTTATATGGGCTAATCACTATTCAGTGTAGGGATAACATCCCTGACAAGCCGCAGTGTGATTGAGGTTGGCATTGAAAGAATGGAGGTCAAGTCTTACCAGGCTCATTGCATAGGGATGTTATCCCTTATGAGCTGAATAGGGCTTTCCGTCTAAGGTAGGACAATTTTAATGTCCATTTCAAGCTATTTTTATAGTATTTACGTCCCAGCAGTTGTTGAATCAAATTTTCTAATGTATATTTCAAACGCTCATTTGAAATGCATATTAGATTCATGCCCAAAGAAATTGTCGCACCACTAAAAACCCGCCAACGTCTACTCGTCACTGCCAGCCGTATTTTTGCCGAAAAAGGTTATCAGGATGCAACGATTGCGGAAATCTGCGAGCAAGCAGAAACCAATATCGCCTCGGTCAATTATCATTTCGGGGACAAGGAAAACCTGTATCTGGAAGCCTGGCGCTACGCCTTTCAGGAAGACTTGCGCAACCACCCTTCAGATGGCGGCATTGATGCGTCCACCCCGGCCGAAGTGCGCCTTGCCGGACGCATCACCTCATTGATTGCCCGAATTGCCGACCCCAACTCCAGTTTTTTTGCCATCGTCCATAAAGAAATGGCGCAACAAACCAGCCTGTTGCAAAAAATCATGGAGCAGGAAATAAACCCGGAACGCCAAGCCTTGAGCGCGCTGATCAAAGAACTACTAGGGGAACAAGCAACCGATAAACAAATCCAGTTTTGCCACGCAAGTATTATCGGGCAATGCTTTCACCTGCTGAAAGTCAAGAACATGAAGTTAAGCGATGAAACCCGCCGCTATGTGATGGATTTAAATGACGCACAAGCCTTTGCTGAACATGTGGTGAAGTTTTCACTGGCCGGTATCGCGGCCATTAGACAAGACAATCAGAATTAACCGATGGCAAGCTACGTAAAACCGGCCTTATTGTTGCTACTGTCCATGACGGGCGCTTGCTCCGTCGATATTAAAGATATTCCGACCCCCGTCAGTTTACCGGAAAGATTTTCAGTTTCGGGGCAAGCAAAAATCCCAAATCGCTGGTGGTTGACGTTTAACGATACCGCGCTTAACCAGCTGATCGACCAAGCACTGAATGAAAATTTCACCCTACTTGCTGCATTCAACCGGCTGCAACAGGCTCAGGCCGTCGCCAAAAAAAGCGGCGCCGAACTGATCCCGGCGATCAACGGCAATTTTGCAGCCTCGCAAAAAATAACCGATACCGCCACATTGAATAACTTCACACTTGGGCTGGCCGCCAGTTATGAGCTGGATTTATGGGGTCGCATTCGCGCCAATATTCATGCATCGGAGCTGGACACTCAAGCCGCCGTAGAAGATGTAGACAGCGCCGCCATTTCGGTCTCGGCTGAGATCGCCAGCGCCTGGTACAAGCTGGTCGAACAGCGATCGCAGTTAAAGCTGCTCGACAGCCAGATCAATATTAACCGCGATAACGTGACGATGGTGACAATCCGGTTCCGTCTCGGGCAAGCGACTGCTGCCGATGTCTTCCAGCAAAACCAGTTGCTGGAATTTGTCATTGGCAACCGGTTAACGGTAATCGCCAACATCAGGATTCTTGAAAACCAACTGGCCATTTTGATCGGAAAATCGCCTGGCACTGTTGCCATACCTGAACAGAACAGCTTGCCAAGCTTACCGCCGATCCCCGAAACCGGCTTGAGCGCCGATTTAATACAACGCAGACCTGACTTGCGCAAAGCTTATTTTCGCATTCAGGCTGCCGACCAGCGGCTAGCCTCGGCCATCGCCGACAGATTCCCCAAGCTCAGTCTCGCCGCTGGAATCGACACCAATGCACCTGATTTACAATCGCTATTTAATAACTGGATGGCGACGATAGCCGGTAACTTAGTGATGCCGATACTGGACGGTGGCCGACGTGTCGCTGAAGTCGAACGCAACCGGGCGGTATCTGCCGAAGCCTTGAATAATTACGCGACTGCCCTGCTTAATGCGGTTAAGGAGGTTGAAAATGCACTGATTCAAGAACACCAGCAATACCAGCTGACGCTTAATCTCGACAAGCAAGTGCAGTTATCGACACTGGCCAGTGATCAAATTCGTTCGCGCTATGTATTCGGGGCAATGGACTTCCTGCGGGTATTCTCATCATTGCTCAGCCAACAAACTCTGGAGCGTAATCGCTTGTCGGCTCAGCAACAGCTTATCGATTACCGCATCAACCTTTACCGTGCCTTAGCAGGCGGCAGAAGCTAATTCATCATCCGATAACCTAAAATCCACAACACCTCCCCTATGCCCAAAAAACTAATTAAACTGCTGCCGGCGTTACTGATCATTATTGCGGTGAGCGGCTTGTCGTATTACTGGATAACGCACAAACCGCGAGCCGAACGGATACGACCCAAGGCCAACGCACCGCTGGTTGAAGTGATCAAGCCGGCAGTCATCAACCACCAGACTGCGGTTTACGCAATGGGCACGGTGATTGCTTCACAAAGCGTCAACTTGACACCGCGCATCAGCGGCATGGTGGTCAGTATCAGCCCCAATTTTATTGAAGGCGGGATGCTAAAAAAAGACGAGCAACTGGTTCAGTTAGATCCAACCGATTATCTTCTGACAATCAAACAAAGTGAAAACGAGCTTGCCAAGGCACAATTTAACTTAAAACTGGAACAGGGACAACAGGCTATCGTCAAACGGGAATTTCAATTATTAGGCACCCAGCTGACTGAGCAGGAACAGGAACTGGTGCTACGAAAACCGCATCTGAATTCAGCCAAAGCCGCACTCGCGGCAGCCGAGGCCTCTCTAAAACAGGCCCATTTGAATTTGGAACGTACCCGACCGGTTGCTCCTTTCAACGCGATCATCACCACACGAAACGCCAATGTCGGTGCCTGGATGCCCGCTTTTTCAACCGGCACACCTCTGGCCAAACTGGTGGGAACCGACAGTTTCTGGATCAATGCGTCTATCTCTGTGGATAAATTACGCTGGATTAAAATTCCCGGCATAAACAGCAACACAGGGTCACCCGTAAAAATCACTTACGAAACCGGCTGGGGTAAAGGCGTTTTCAGGTCTGGCACCATTAAGCGCCTACAGGCGGAAATTGAACCAGAAGGACGTATGGCAAAAGTCATTATTGAAGTTGACGATCCGCTTAGTCAAAAACCGGCCAACAAACAGGCTCCACCGTTAATGCTAGGTACCTATGTGCGCGTTGAAATAGCCGGAAACAGCCTGAACGATGTCATTGAACTCCCGGAAACAATCGTACACGACGGACACCTAATCTGGCTGGCAACCGACAAGCAGACTCTGGATATTCAGGAAATAAATCCGCTCTGGACTGAGCAAGGCAATATCTATATTAATAAAACCGCGTTACCCGATAATGTGCAGGTTATCACCAGCGATTTACCGGCACCCGTGCAAGGCATGAGTATTAGAACTCAAGGTGAACAGTGAAAATCGCTTGTCCATCCTTCCCAGCCCTTACAGGCTAATCCAAGCCGGTCATGTTACCCCGATAAGCCTGTTAAGCCTAGCTGGCGACTCTGCGGCAATAAATAAATTGTTTGTTGTGTGCGCTGTTATCCATTGTTCTAACTTCCACGAAAAACACCAGAATGGGTTCTTCTGGCGCCTATTACGATTTAATAATCATGAGGTTAGGGCCGCGCACAAAATAACTTGAGCATCTGTGGGGGCGACTTCAGTCGCCACGTGGCGACTGAAGTCGCCCCCACACTACTCGATAACACTCATTTGTTAACTTTATTCCGTGCACATTCCTTAGTTTTAGCTTGAAGTTGAAACTTAATGGGCTAATCTTTCATTGTCTGGTTTTTTTCTTAAATATGAATTTATTGATGTCATCAACCACTACGTATAAAGCGGGAATCAAAACCAGCGTAATCATAGTCGCAAACAGGATACCGAAGCCTATGGAAATCACCATGGGTATCAGCATGCGGGCTTGCCGGGATGTTTCCAGAATCATCGGCATTAATCCGCCGAAGGTGGTTAAGGTGGTCAAAATGATAGGCCTGAACCGCTGAATGGCGGCCATTTTAATAATTTCTGTAGGCAATTGGCTGGTTTGCTTACGTAGATAGTTAGCATGATCAATCAACACCAATGCATCGTTGACGACGATGCCCGATAACGCCACGATACCTAATAAACTGATGATGCTTAAGTCGTAACCCATCAGTAAATGTCCTAAAATTGCACCGATTATGCTAAAGGGAATGCTGACAATGACAATCAGGGGCAAGACATAACTTTGAAAGGGCAGTGCCAGTAATATGTAGATACCCACTACCGCAAAGATAAAACTTAATTTAAGGCTGCTCATGCTTTCGGTTATATCCGCTTCCTGACCTTCAAAACTGTATTGTAAGCCTGGATATTGTTCCAATAGACGGGGTATTGTGGACGATTTTAGGTCGCTCAGGATTTCACCGGCTTTGCTTTTTGGCGTCACATTAGCGGTTACCTGGACATTGCGGCGGCCATTGTGCCGGTCAATTTCTGTGTACGCTCGCCCCCGCTCGATATGAACGACTTCTCGCAGGGGTATTTCTCGTGCCGGTATGGATGCTGAGCTGGCGTTAGTCCATATCAGCAAATCATTAATATGGGTTTCTAACATGCGTTCGTTTTCCGGCAACCTGACCATGACTCTGATTTCGTTACGGTCGCGTTGCTGACGCAATACTTCCGCACCGAAAAATGCATTGCGGACTTGTCTGGCAATATTTTGTGCAGTTAGTCCCAGGCTTTTGCCTTCCGGTAGCACTGTAAAATCCAGTTGTTGCTTGCCGGGACTAAAGCCGTCGTCAACATCTTTGACGATAGGATAGGTGCGTAGTGCATCGGCTAGTTCCTTGCTGGCCTGTTCCAGAATGGCAAGATTAGGGTGGTTTAATTCAATGGCAATCCCGGAACCGCCTCCAGGGCCTCCAGAGTCTGATTCGAACAACATCGATTTAACGCCCAAAATGTCACCGGTTTTTGTTCTCCATAGTTGATTAAACTGTTCGGTGCTGATGATTTTTTCGCGTATTTCGGGGGCAGCCAGATAGACTCTTACTTCCGCTTTGTTGCTACTGTTTTTGCCGATTTCTGTAAATATCCCCAGTATCAGTTGATCGCCGTTGTTAATGTTCTTAGCGGTCTCTCGAGCGGTTGTTGCTATTTTTTGTACAACAGCCTGAGTTTTTTTGATGGGTGTCCCATAGGGCATGGTAACGGTTACCTTGGCAAAATCCGATTCGACCTTTGGAAATGCAGACATGCCCATGCGGCCGCTTAAAGCATAGGCGAGTGTTCCTGCCAGTAATGCAAAAGAGATAACGATGGTTAAAAAACGATGCCGTAAAACCAAGTCGAGAAACGCTCCATAACGAAATTCTACCCAGTGCTTAAAAACGTAGCTGAATCGCTGTTGTTTATGATAGAGCCAGCCCTGCATTCCCTTGGTATTGACGGTTTCAAGTTTGCCAAGATGGTTGGGCAATATGAAAATGCTTTCGAGCAGGGAAATGGAGAAAACAGTGATGATGACAATCGGGATCATGAAAAATATTTTGCCGATTTCTCCTGGAATAAAAAATAGCGGGATAAAGGCGGCAATATTGGTCAGGATGCTGAAAGTCACTGGGACTGCCATTTCTCGGGCACCTTTGATAGCCGCTTGCAGGGGCGGCATGCCTTGTTGGCGGTAGTGATAGAAATGCTCCCCAACCACGATGGCGTCATCGACCACGATACCTAGGGCAATAATAAAGGCGAACAGGGAAATCATGTTCAGTGATACGCCCAGTAGAGGCAAGATCAGGAATGACCCGAGAAATGCCGTAGGAATACCCATCATGACCCAAAATGCTAGGCGTAATTCCAGAAACAAGGCCAGGGTAATAAATACCAATACCAGCCCCATTGCGCTGTTGCGCAATAGTAAGTCTATACGTTGTGCGTATTGCTCGGAGGCATCGTAACGTATTTCAGCTTTAATGCCTTGAGGCAACTCTGCGTTAACGCGCTCCAGTTGTCGCTTGACGGCATCGGAAACTTGTACCGGCGTTTGTTGACCTACATTGTAGACTTGCACCATAACGGCCGGTTGTCCGTTATAGGTGGCCGCGTAATCGGTATCTTTGTAGCCGTCATTAATATTCGCTATCTCTCCCAGCAATACAACACTGCCATTGGTCGCAGTGATAATGGGAATTTTGGAGAATTGTTGGCCGTAGTCCTTACGTTCTTTCATGCGGATCAAGATTTCACCGGCACTGGTTTTAATGCTACCGCCCGGCAAATCAATGCTTGAGTTTTCAATGCGTTGGGCTATTTCAGATAATGATAATTTATACCGGCGCAAATTTTCCTGAGGGATTTCAATGCTGATTTCCAGAGGCCTGATGCCGTCCAGGTCGACCTGGGTAATATTAGGATCCTGCAATAGCTGATCGTGGAACTGTTCAGCCAATTCATGCAAAACCTGTTCTTTGGCGTTGCCGTACAACACGGCTGTTATCACCCTACGTTTTCTGGACAGGATTTTAATTTTAGGTGCTTCGGCATCCGCAGGGAACGTTGTAATACGGTCGATTTCCTGTTGAATATTTTGTGTGAGTTGCTGTATATCAGCATCGCTCTGGGCCTCGATAGTGACTATCGCAGCACCTTCTTTTGCGGTGGCCTTGATCTCATCAATACCATCGAGTCCGCTGATGGCATCTTCAATAACCAGCAAAATGCCGTTTTCGACTTCTTCTGGACTGGCTCCGGGATAAGCAACGCTGACGATGACCGTGTCGGTTTCAAAGACAGGAAAAACCTCCTGCTTAATTGAGAGCATAAATAACAGACCGCCCAAAATACAAGCGGCCATCAATAGGTTGGCCGCTACGCCGTGTCCGGCCATCCAGCTTATAGGGCCATTAATTTCTTTATTTTCGGAAGGTTGCATAAAGGTTCAAGGTTCAAGGCTTTAGGGTAAGCGTTTAGTTTAGGTAACTAGCAATAAATAAACTACCTGTATAGGATGTGCTGAGGCACGAAGCGCATCATTCGAGTATCGCGAATGATGCGCCTCCTATCGTCGGCACATCCTATGCCGTGACTGTAGGTTATTTATTGCGAGTTAACTAAAACCTAACCGTAGCCGTCAATCTCAACATGCGCGGCTCCACCGGATGCCTGAGCAGGCCATCCACGCCAGCGGCGGCTTCTCCTGGCAATCGGGATTGATAGGCGTAAGCGGTATCGCTAGCCTTGGAACCCAGCAGGTTGAACACGTCAAGTTCAAGCTTCATGTCCTTATGTTGATAGCCAAGGCCCCAGTTAACCAGCGTGGTGTCGCCAGCAGTCAGGTTGCCGGTGTCATTGAGCGGAATCTCGCCGAAGTGGCGCAAGCGTAATGTGGTGAATAATCGATACGGTAGTTGCACGACCGCTCCGGCGCTTATCACCCGTCCTATCGAATTGGGGATTTGGTTGGTTTCGCGCGGTACACCGACATAACGCGCCGATGACAGCGCCAAGTCGGCATCCAAGGTCAGGCTGTCGTTGACCTGATAATAGTTACTCCATTCCACGCCGTGACGTTCGCTAGCTCCGCTGGGTTCGGTGCTGCTGGCATCGCCGACGAAAATCAACTCGGAATTCATCTGCATCCACCATAAAGCCAGTGTGGAATTTAAACCGGGGATGAACTGGTTACGCACACCGATTTCCCCGCCGCGAGACTGTACCAACGGATCGACTGAAGCGGCAGGGTCGCCGCTATTCGGGTTGACCTTCAAGGTAGCGCCTCGCGCATCATTAGAGTGATGGCCATAACCCAGATTAACAAACACTTCGCTGTCCAACCAAGGGCCGAAAATAAGGCTCAGTTTAGGGCTCAACAATGCGCCATTTTGTTGGCCTGAATTGGCGGCGAGTGTGCGGCTATTGACGGTGATGTCCAAAAAATCGGCGCGCAAGCCGCTAATGCTGCGGAATTTTTCTAGCCACTGAATCTGGTTTTTCAGGTAGACCGCCATACTGGTTTCGCTAATATCGTCCTGCCGCACGGTGGCAAAAATACGGCGTTGTTCTGATCGGTTTAATGCGGCACCGATGACTTCATCGTGGCGGACTTGCAAGCCTAAGCTGTTATCAACATCCAAGCCGAACCATTTGGCAAACCAGGTTTGCTCGCCGTTGCCGCCGGTTACCACGCGGCGCTCGGTTTGATGTACTTGATCGCCTTGCACGGGGTAGTCAAGGAAGCCGGTAGGATTCGAATAAAGATTAAGATCGTAATAAACCAGGTAGGCGTTAAAGTCGTTTTTGTAATTGTCGCCCCGACTCCAAACGTTGCTCGACAGGCTGTAACGGTTGCTGTTGCCGCCGTCGGAAGCATCCATGCTGCCGTACAGATCAAGCGCACCGCTATCGATAGCCCGCTGGGGAATCTGGTTGGTCGCATTCCAGCTGCCGTGATAGGCTTTGGCGTTGACGGACAAGCCCCAATCTTGTTTGTCCAAGCTGTAGCGCAACAGGCCGTTGTATTTGCCCAAGTCTTCCGGCTGCTGCCATACGCCGTTATAGGCGTTGAATTCGCCCGCTGCCAGCAAATCGCCCGTGCCGATTTTTTTGGAATCCGCCAACACCGTGCGGTAATAGCCAAACTCGCCGCCGGTCAATTTAAACAAACCTTTGTCCATGTTGCGCTGGGTGTGCATGCGCATATAACCGGCAGAAGAAAAGTCGCCAGCCTCTGCGTAATACGGCCCTTTGCCGTAGTCAATTTTGTCCACCAATTCTGGGATGACGCTGTTCAAGTCCAGATAGCCTTGACCGTGCGCGTGGCTGGGCATGTTCATCGGTACGCCGTCCACCATCACCGAAAAATCGGTGCCGTGATCCAGGTTAAAGCCGCGCAGATAAAATTGGTTGGCTTTGCCCGAGCCGCTGTGCTGGGTCGCCAGTGTGCCGGGCACGACTTCGACCAATTCGCCGGATCGCGATAAAGGCCGGTAAGCCAGATCCGCTTGGCTGACCACGCCTTGCGAAGCGGATGCCGTAACGCCTAATAAATCGCTGGCTCGCCCGTTATCGGCAGTCGCTTTGCCGGTAACTTCAAGGGTGTCCAGATTGATGACATCGGATTGGTTTTTGGTAGGTTGTGCCTGGGCATTAAGCCCGGCAAGTAATAATAAGCTAAAGATGAATTTTTGCATGTGTGTCCTCTCGGCGCCGCCCGCGCAAGGTTGATTTACACAACAGAGGACAAAGGAAAACGAGAGATGAGCGAACGCGAGGCTGCACTGTCACTTTCGTAGACAGCCCTCCGCTGTACCGAATTAAACTTTCGGGCCGGTCTCCGGGCTTGTAAGTGGCGTTAGCCTGAATCATCACCTTCCCATGCGTGAACACAGTGGCATCTCGATGAAACTTTTACTTAGTTACCGTTGCGGGGGCAGCGTCGGATTTGGTGTAAACCTTACCGACTTCCCGTTTAACCATTAGGTCTGAATAACCCTCTGGAACCTGAAAGCAGTGATGATTATAAGGGCTTGCTTTGATAAAGCAAATTTAAGGGCTTAGCCTCCATGAGAGGGAGTCATTTAATCACTCTGTGACTTGCTTCGGCCATAGCCGGTTAAATTCTGCGATAGTCCGCTAAATTAATTCCATGCTTTTTCAGCTTGGTGTAGACGGCGCGTGAGGTGATTCCCATATCTTCCGCCGTTTTCTTTATATCGCCTTGATGCTGCTTTAAAGAGCTTTCAAGAAATGATCGTTCAGCTTTGGCGATGGCGTATTCCTTGATGTCTTTCCATTGCTCGGCGTTGTTTGAGTCAGCTGAAAACTCCAAATCCAGCTCGGTAATTTCTTCTCCGGTGGTAAATAAAATACTGCGTTCAAGAATGTTTTCCAGTTCGCGGACATTGCCCGGCCACGGATAAGCGCGAATTTTTTTCATGACTTCACGGCTGACCGATTCAACGGTTTTGTTGTATTTCTTGCTCAGGCGCTGCACGATCAGTTGCACAAGATAAGGTAAATCTTCCTGGCGTTCGGTCAGCGGCGGGATGCTTAATCGAACCACATTGATGCGGTAATACAGGTCATTGCGAAACAGCCCCTGCTTAATCAATTCTTCGAGATTGTTGTTGGTTGCGGAGATTATTCTCAGGTCAACCGACAAGGTTTGCTTGCCGCCAACTCTTTCCAGTTCACCTTCCTGAAGTACGCGAAGCAACCGGGTTTGTGCGGCAGGGGACAGTGAATCGACTTCATCCAGAAACAAGGTTCCGCCTTCAGCCCGTTCAAAATAACCTTGATGCACTTCGATGGCTCCGGTGAACGCACCTTTTTCATGTCCAAACAGCGCACTCTCAATCAAGCTTTCAGGAATGGCTCCGCAGTTAATCGGGATGAAGGGTTTATTGCAGCGGTCGCTCATTGCATGTATGGCGCGGGCAATCAGTTCCTTGCCAACGCCTGTTTGACCGTGAATAAGTACTGTTGCCAAGGTCGGTGCGATGACTTCTATGGATTGCAGGATTTTCTGCATGGCCGGTGATTTGGCAATAATCGCCGGAGGCTGGTGTTTTTTTTGCCGGCCGCTTGCTTTGTTTGCGCCAGATCTGTTGCATGCTCTGTTCAATGCGCGAGTGCAACTCATTAATATCCTGCATTTCCTTAACGGGGGTG
>JBCKWP010000056.1:0-10820 GCA_038922455.1 Methylobacter sp.
GCGACGATAAACAAGGCCAGCAGCATGTGTAAGGTTATTATCAACGGCTTGAGATTGCTTGCCACCACGACCGAGCCCAGCCAGCCTTGGAAACCGACCAGAAAAACCACGCTGACCGCCAGATAAAAAATGCTTTTGTCGGTTTTAAGGTAGATGCGCGATGACCAGGCCGTCAGCAGGATCAAAAATCCAATCGTCACACCGACCAGACGGTTGGTGTACTCGATCCAGGTTTTCACCGGATTGAACTGGGTGTTTTCATAGCCGCGTTGTGCATAAATCTGATGATAATTGGCGGGCAACTGCGATTCATCAGTAGGCGGAACCCACTGCCCGAAGCAAGTCGGCCAGTCGGGGCAACCCATGCCAGAACCGGAAGCTCTTACGATGCCGCCGACAAGAATCACGAAATAAACGGCGAAAATGGTTAGAGTGCCTAATCGGCGAAATTTTGCGGCTTGGATATCAATCATAATTAAGCGTTTTTAGGTGAGTAAGCTTAGGCACAACAATTTCATCTGAAATGCCTTCAATTTCCAGGGTCAGCGATAAATTCGAGTTTAGCAAACGAAAGCACGGTAGAACAATCAACCTGGCATGCCGGATGATCGGTTCCCGCTAACTGCACTAAAATCATACCGCTAATAATGTAATTTTATCTTGGTTATGATTTTTCAACCTAAGATTATAAGTATTTGTGTCAGCCACTTTCAAAACAATAAGCATCTTGCAGGTGTCTTTCCTGTTTTGCGCATACAGCACCTTACCTATACTTTGCTCTGTATCCGTGCTGCCATCAATGATGGTTGAATTGGGTTCCGGAGTCTCTACAGTAGCGCATTCGGCGATAAACATTTCACGTTTTGCCTTGCCCAAATAATGCGTCCGGGCAACAATTTCCTGGCCGGTATAACAGCCCTTAGTGAAACTAATGCCGCCCAACTTATCCAGATTAAGCATTTGCGGAATGAACTCTTCCGATGTTTCTGCGTTGAGCCAGGGGATTCCTGAGATGATGTCGAAATAGCGCCATTGCGCTGAACTGTCAGGCTGGAAACCTAGTTTAACGTGTTCCGCCCAAAGCGCTTGAGCCTTATCGGCCTCGGCAATAATCAGGTCGCGCCCCTGAAAATCAACCATGACATTGCCTTCTTGCCGACTTGTTGTAAAGCGCTGTTCAGACGCTTCGTTGGTTGGCGGTTCAGCATAGCTCAGGCCGATCAGACACAACTCATCCGAGCTGTCCGTTAAGGTCACCTTCGATCGTAACGCGTACATCTGGAGCTTGTTTTTGATGGGTGCCAGTAATTCTTTAGGCATAATCATCAAAAAAGCATCGGCGTTCTTAACCAGTAGAAAAGTAGCAATCGCCCTACCCTTAGGATTGCACATTGCGCCCAAGCTGCTTTTTATATCGGTAATGTCGTTAATATTGCAAGTGATCTGTCCCTGTAAAAGCTTGGCTGCATCAATGCCTGAAACCGTCAAAACCCCCAGCTGCGCAATCGGATAGATGCGCTTATTGCCCTCATGCTCAGGTGGCGTAAAAACGAGTTGGCTATCGTCCTCGAATATAGCGTTTTCAGAAAGAAGAAAGTTTTTCCAGTCAGTATTCATCAATAAACAAAATTATTAGTTTTCAAGTAAGCTGATTATATCGTGTTTGAGCAAAGACAAAAACCGGCGCGATCATGTGTATTCGTCATCGACCGGAAATAACCCAGGAGCGACCCAACTTGACGAAAAAAACCGAACCTACCTTGCTGCTGGAGCTTAAACCCTCCAAGCAATTAAAGCGGCTGCTTGTTGCTATGCATGTACTGGCATTGGGCGCAAGCATCGTCAATACTTTACCGATTGCCATTAAATTAGCCTTATTAACCGGTATTTTCCTGCATTTTCGGTTTATGCTTAAACGCTATAAAAACCCGTCGTACAAAATCAAACATTCTGAAGCCTTGGGCTGGGAAGTGTCCGATGGCAATGACTTTGAATCGGTTCAAATCCTGAACTCAACCGTCATCACCCTCTTTGCAATATTTTTGCACTTTACCAAAAACACCCATAAGCGATCCATGCTGATAGTCAACGATGCCTTAAGCGAGGATGATTATCGGCGTCTTATCGTCAGACTGAAAACTGCCGGTAAATGAACTGAAATCACTCGCACTCCAAGCCGTCAACCCGCTGAAAGCCTCTGGGTAATGCCAAGCCCCGTTTGGCGCGACTGCCGGAATAATGTTCAATATCCGCACCTTTAAGCGTTAATGACCGTTTACCGGCGATGATTTTCAACTGGCCGTTTTCAGGCAGCGCCACCGCCGCGACCACATAATCTTTGCCACCACTCAGATCGGCGGTCGGGATTTGAATCAGCTTGTTGCCTTTGCCTTTCACCAAAGCAGGCAGTTCCGCCACCGGGAAAATCAGCAGACGGCCTTGCAAAGTCACCACCACAAGCGAATCGGTCTCACTCTGTATCGGTGCCGGCTTTAAAACCTTGGCACCATCAGGCAGCGTAATCAGCAGCTTACCGGCCTTGTTTTTTCTCAATAATTCTTTAAGCTGAACCCTGAACCCATAGCCAAAATGGCTGGCCAGCACAGTCCAGTCATCGGGCTGTCCTGCCAGAAGATACAGGAACAACGAACCCGGAGGCGGATTGAGTCGTCCGGTCAACGGTTCGCCCTGACTTCGGGCCGACGATAGATCGTGCGAGGCGGTGCTGTACGCCCGTCCGGTGGAATCGAGGATATAAACCGGCTGAGTCGTCCGGCATTTGACCGCATCCAAAAAGCTGTCGCCGGAACGGTAACCTAAACTTGCCACGTCAATGTCATGGCCTTTTGCGGCCCTGATCCAGCCTTTTTCCGACAGAATAACCGTCAACGGTTCGTTAGTTATCAGCGCTGTTGTTTCCAAAGCCTGAGCTGCATCCCTGGAAACAATCGGTGAGCGGCGATCGTCGCCGTATTTTTCAGCATCTCGCTCGAGTTCTTTTCTGATCAGGCGATTGAGCAAGCGCGATGAACCCAGGGTTTTTTCCAACGCGGCACGTTCCAATTCTAGCTCATCCTGCTCGCCGCGAATTTTCATCTCTTCGAGTTTGGCCAGATGCCTTAACTTTAACTCCAGTATCGCTTCGGCCTGAATATCGGTGATTCCGAAACGCTCCATCAACACCGGTTTGGGATGCTCTTCGCTACGGATAATGGCGATGACTTCGTCGATATTCAAATAGGCAATCAGCAAAGCATCCAAAATATGCAGCCGCGCCAGTACTTTATCCAAACGGTATTGCAAACGCCTGCGCACAGTCTCAGTACGGAACGTCAGCCATTCGACCAGGATGCCTCTTAGCCCTTTAACCTTGGGCCGACCATCCAGGCCGATCATGTTCATGTTGACGCGATAGCTTTTTTCGAGATCGGTGGTGGCGAACAGATGCGACATCACCTCGTCGGCATCGATCCGTTTTGAGCGGGGAATCACCAGCAAACGAGTCGGATTTTCATGATCCGACTCGTCGCGTAAATCTTCAATCATCGGCAGTTTTTTTGCCAGCATTTGCGCGGCTATCTGCTCTAGCAACTTAGCTCCGGAAACTTGGTGCGGCAACGCGGTGATCACGATATTGCCGTCTTCCAGCTCATATTTGGCGCGCATTTTTATCGAGCCACCGCCGCTGATATACATTTTTTGTATATCCTCCGCCGAGGTGATGATTTCCGCATCGGTCGGGTAATCGGGGCCTTTGATATGGGTGAACAGCGTTTCCAGCGTGCTGTTCGGGTCATCCAGTAGCTGGATGCAGGCGCTGGCGACTTCCCTCAAATTATGCGGCGGTATGTCGGTCGCCATGCCGACCGCAATGCCCATCGTGCCGTTCAGCAAGATATTCGGCAACCGCGCAGGCAATAACACCGGCTCTTTTAAGGTGGCGTCGAAATTGTCCGACCAGTCAACCGTGCCCTGTCCCAATTCGTTCAGCAAGGTTTGCGCATAAGCGGTCAATCGGGATTCGGTGTACCGCATCGCCGCAAAAGATTTGGGATCGTCCGGTGAACCCCAGTTGCCCTGCCCGTCGACCAATGGATAGCGGTAGGAAAAATCTTGCGCCATCAACACCATTGCTTCATAGCAGGCGGAATCGCCGTGCGGATGGTATTTACCCAACACGTCACCGACGGTTCTTGCCGACTTTTTAAACTTGGCGGTCGCCGTCAAACCCAGCTCGGACATCGCAAAAACAATGCGCCGCTGCACCGGCTTTAAGCCATCGGCAATATGCGGCAAAGCCCGATCCAAAATCACATACATGGAATAATCCAGATAAGCTTTCTCGGCAAAATCCTTTAACGGTTGCTGTTCAAAATTCCCCTGAATGATCATAAGTTACAGACCATCCTTCGGTATATCCACATGCATGGCACGGTGTTGTTCCAAGCTTTGCTGGCGCATTTTTTTGCGTATTTGGGCTGATTCATAAAGTCTTTTTTCCACATCGCTATCCAGCTGTAATCTCGGCACTTCCACCGTTTTTCCATGCTCATCCATCGCCACCATCGTAAAGTAACAGGAGGTCGTATGCCTTTTTTCGTCGGTTCTTAAATCCTCAGCAAAAACCTTGACCCCGACTTCCATTGACGAATGGCCGACATAATTAACATGTGCATAAAAGGTGACCAGTTCGCCGACATTGACCTGCTGTTTAAAGAACACCTGATCGAGCGCCGCCGTCACCACGTATTTTTTGCAATACTTTGCCGCACAGGCATAAGCCACCTGATCCAGCAGTTTCAATAAAGAACCACCGTGTACGTTGCCGGAAAAGTTAGCCATGTCCGGCGTCATCAATACCGTCATGGTTAGGGATTTTTCTTGTTGGGTCATTAAACGCTCACCGCCAAAACTCTATATTGCAAGTCATTAATTTCATGTGCTTTTATCCTATTCGCTGGTGATGTTTGAGTGCAAGCCCGCTTGTATTTTACTGATTGCAGTATTTATTAAGCTGATTACAGCTTATCACCCAATGGGACTTCGCGGCTTAAAACCTTAGCCAACAAGCGTTGAAAAGGCTTGCTTATCGGCTCGTCGCAACCATTTTTGGGCTATCCACTTAAGGCGGGACAGCTTATACAGCAACAGCTAAAGCCGTTGCACTCCTGTATGGAGTAAAACGGCTTTAGCTGTTTTCAGTGTCCCGGCTTAAGTGGGAAGCCCATTTTTGCACATAATCATCCGCTGACCTTTTCAACAACCCTACGGGTGATAAGCCGATTAATAGCGGTAATTAGTGTTCGTAAAAAACTATCTTTATTCATATTTTGATTATCCACAGTCAGGTAGGATGGCTGGAAACGCGTCCTAGCTGACTTGCTGTTTTATAGGGCGTTAATGTAGTTGCAGGAAATTCATGATGAGACTAGCATAGCAACTAGCCAGCTTCGAATGTGTGGCGATATTTCTTTTTATTTCAACCAGTTATCGGGATATTATCATGTCAAACCCAAACGAACACCCCAACAAAATCGACCCGCCCTCGTCCTCAACGGATACAGACGATACTGCAGAGGATGTTGCAGGCAACTTTAAGACCCTGTTACTAACCATAGGCGGCGTGGCGGGGGTTTTAGCCATTCTTGTATTACTACCGATGATTTTAACCTATTTTTCTGAGGGTGATCTTCGCGCTGTGGGAGGACAGAGCCCAACAGACAACGCAAGCACAAGCACTCACTACACTTATAAATAAATAGACAAGTAGGTAAAAAAACCAACCCCGTAGACATCAGCTTGAGACATATCACCACGAACGACTGCGTGAATGCAGTCGTTCGTGGTGAATTAATTTGCTTAAGGTGCTTTCCAAGAATAAACATACCCAAATGACGCAGGATTTTTGTTCAGCTACAAGGCGCAAAAATGGGCGCATAGCGGGCTATGCAACTATTTTTGCAACGCAGTAGATGGGCAAAAAGACCAGTCAGTTGGGTGTGTTTTTTGCAAGAAATCACCTAAGTTGAAGTGGATGACCTGCTCTGTTTAATGGCCCAGGCCACATCGGCGGCCTGCCGGTTTTCCTTAATATCATGCACCCGAAACATCTGCACGCCCGCCATAACGCCTAAAGCTGTAGTCACTGCGGTGGCTGTAACCAGTTCAGCGGGTTCTTCAACAGCACAGATCGTCCCCATAAAACGCTTACGACTGGTACCCAGTAGAACCGGAAAACCCGTTGCCACTAATGCATCAAGGTGCGCTAGCAAATCGAGATTGTCCTGCTTACGCTTGCCGAAACCGATGCCCGGGTCGATAGCAATATTGTCTTTTTTAACCCCCGCCTTTAATGCCGCATTGACGTTTTGCATCAACGCATCAATAACTTCCTGCACGACGTTGTCATAATGCGGGTTGTCCTGCATGGTTTTTGGCGACCCTTGGCTGTGCATCAGAATAATCGGCGCACCGGTTTGGGCTGCCAACTCAAGTATTGCTGCATCCGCCCTGCCCCCTGAAATATCGTTGATAATGTCGGCTCCGGCATCCAACGCCGCTTTGGCAACCTCGCTTAAGGTGGTATCAATGCTGATTAAAATATCGCTCGCCAATTGTTGCCTGATGGCTTTAATTACCGGAACCACCCGCAGGATCTGTTCCTCCGCCGCAACCGGATCAGCACCTGGGCGGGTTGACTCACCGCCTATGTCGATAATATCCACGCCTTCGGACACCATCAGTTCAACGTGCTGCAGGGCGGCATCAAGGCCTGAGTATTTGCCGCCATCGGAAAAGCTATCCGGCGTCACATTTAAAACCCCCATAATCAGCGGCTTATCGTGCATGCCATCAGCTGGTTGGGAACCAGCGCGATGATTGAATTGACTGAACATTACCTTAAAACTCCTGTGTGCGAAATCAGCGTATTGATTGATGTATAATAGCCAATTGTTTTCGACTCTGATTGAAATTAATGCCTAAACCTCGATTAGCCTGGGCCATTACCGGCTCTGGTCATTATATAGAAGAATGCCTGGAGTTCATGCTGACGCTGGATGATGTCGATGTCTACCTAAGCCTGGCCGGGGAAGAAGTACTGAAAATGTACGGCGTTAATATCGACGACATCCGCAAAAAATTTTCGGTGTACCGCGACAAGGCCGCCTCTGCGCCGCCGGTCGGGCATTTTTACAAGGGCTATTACCATACTTTTGTGATGGCTCCGACCACGTCGAATACGGTTGCCAAATGCGTGCTGGGCATCGCCGACTCCTTAGTGACCAATCTTTATTCGCAAGCCGGAAAATGCAAGGTTCCGAGTATTGTCTATCCTTGCGACATAGCGCCGGAAATGGAAACGACCGCACCGGGCGGGAAAGTCATGGTTTATCCGCGCAAAATCGATCTGGAAGGCACGGCCAAATTACACAGCTTTGAGTACACCACCGTCGTTGAAAGCGTCGATGAATTAATCAGTAAAGTTAACGAGCGCTTGCAATCCCTGACATGAGCGAACATATCCTCTTTATTACCGGCAAACTGGCGGAAAAACAGCTGCATAATATCCTGCAAAAAATGCAGCCGGAATTCACCTATACCGTGCATCAACTGGGACTTAGTGTCGCGGCACTGATGACCGCGGACATGATAGGCCGCCGTTTGACCGACACCTTCGGCGCTGACCGCATACTGGTGCCGGGACGCTGCCGAGGCGACCTGGAAGCTTTGTCAAAAAACTTAGGCTTGCCGGTCGAGCGAGGCCCGGACGAACTTAAAGACTTGCCGATATTTTTCGGCCAGGCCGCGCACAAGATTGATTTAAGCCGTTACAGCGTCAAAATCTTTGCCGAAATCGTCGATGCCCCTAACATCAGCGTGGAAGAGGTGGTCAACCGCGCCTATTACTACCAACAAAACGGTGCCGATGTGATCGACATAGGCTGTTTGCCGAGCACCGATTTTCCGCACCTGGAAGACATCATCCGCACCTTGAAACAGGAAGGTTTCACGGTCAGCATCGATTCGATTGAGGCGGACGATTTGCTCAGGGGCGGCAAAGCGGGTGCAGATTACCTGCTCAGCCTGCACGAAAGCACCTTGTGGGTCGCCGATGAAGTCGCTGCGACGCCTATCCTGATCCCCGAAAAACATGAAGACCTGGCTTCACTGGATCGCGCCATCAAGATCATGCAGGCAAAAAACCGCGCCTTTATCGTCGATCCGATTTTAGACCCGCTGCATTTTGGCTTCACGTCATCCATCGCGCGCTATCATGAAGTCAGAAAAAATCATCCCGATATTGAAATGATGCTAGGGGTCGGCAACATCACCGAACTGACCCATGCCGACACGATGGGTATGAATGCGCTGCTGCTGGGCATCTGCTCGGAACTTAACATCAACAGTATCTTAGCAACCGAAGTCAGTAAACATGCCTGTCGGGCTATCAAAGAAGCCGCTCTGGCGCGGCGCATCATGTTTGCCGCGAAAGAACACGACATGCTGCCCAAGCATATCGATCCAGGCTTGATGGCTTTACATGAAACAACCCCATTCCCTTATTCACTGGATGAAATCAAGGAACTGGCCGGGCAAATTAGAGACCCTAGTTTCCGCGTGCAAATCAGCGCCGAAGGCGTACATATTTTTAACCGCGACGGCTTACACAGCGCCACCGACCCGTTCGACCTGTTCCCGAAACTGCATGTTGAAACTGACGGCGGCCATGCTTTTTATCTAGGTGTAGAACTGGCTCGCGCTGAAATTGCCTGGCAATTAGGCAAACGCTACACCCAGGATCAAGCATTGCAATGGGGCTGCGCAACCGACAGCGCGGAAACTACCGTCGACCTGCACACTTTTAAACCGGCCGGAAGCACTTTCGCCGCACGAGACACCGACTAACCCACCTAAAGCTAATGATCCAAGAAATCCTAGTCACCACCCAGAACAGTTCAGGCACGGCGCATATTGCACCGATGGGCATCCATACGCAAACCGCTGCAGACGAAATCATCATCCTGCCGTTTCGCCCTTCGACCACGCTCAATAATCTGCTGGAAAACAAAACCGCAGTCATCAACTATTGCGACGATGTCCGGGTCTTTGCCGGATGCCTAACCGGGCGGCGCGACTGGCCGTTAAAACCGGCTGAAAAAATCAACGGTCAAGTGCTAAGCTGTGCGTTGGCGCATACCGAAGTCGAACTGGTGCGCGTTGAAGACGACCCAACCCGCCCCAAACTGTTCTGCAAAGCCGTGCATACCGTTAATCATGCGCCGTTTATGGGCTTTAACCGCGCCCAATATTCGGTGCTGGAAGCGACGATTCTAATCAGTCGGTTAAACAGGCTGCCGCTGGAAAAAATACAAGCGGAAATCGACTATCTGCGTATCGGTCTGGAAAAAACCGCCGGAGACCGCGAACTGGAGGCCTGGGGCTGGTTGATGGCCGTCATCGACAAGCATATTGGCGCGTTGACTGCCGAGATACTGCCATGACTGGAATGCTCGCCAGCGTCAACAGCGTAGAAGAAGCCTTACAGGCGTTGGCCGCGAATGTCGATATTATCGATCTTAAACAGCCGGCTTTGGGCGCTTTAGGCGCATTGGAAACCGATCTTGTCAAAAGCATTGTTGTTGCAATTGGCGGTCGTTGTCCCGTCAGCGCCACCATCGGCGACTTGCCCATGCAGCCGGAAATCGTTTACCACGCGGTAAAAGCGATGGCCGAAACCGGCGTTGATTACGTCAAAATCGGCTTTTTTTTCGGCGGCGATTGGCAGGGAACGCTAGAAAAACTCGCTACGCTCCCCCGAACGGCTAACCTAATAGCGGTATTATTCGCCGACACGCAACCTGACTTTGCGGTCATAAACTCGCTGGAGACTGCCGGTTTCAAAGGCGTTATGCTCGACACCATGAACAAAAGCAACGGCTCCTTAACCCAAGTCATGGCAAAAACCGACATAGCGCAATTTGTCAGACTGGCGAAAGACCGGTCTTTGCTCTGCGGACTGGCCGGTTCGCTCAGGCTCGACGACATCGCCGAACTGATGCCTTACCAGTCCGATTATCTTGGTTTTAGAGGTGCGTTATGCCGGGAACATAACAGGACAGCGCAGTTGGACAAGTCGTCAATTATTAGGATAAAACAAGCTATGGATCACCATCAAAATCTGCCCCAAACAGAAAAGCGCATTTAAATTGTCGACGCTAGCGAAATAAGTCGGTTGATACTGACCAACCTGCTTGAACTAAACGGCGACACCGCTCACAGAGCTGAAACGAAGCCGCCGAACCTTGATAAAAATCAGAACTTCAAAACCGCCAACGGGCGGCGCGTCCCTTTGACTGACTTGTTAGGCCCGGCACTCAGATGCGATTACCTTTCGAAAGATTGCAACGCTCGCATAATAATTGAAGATTTCTGATTGTGTTGCTGCCTCCACGCGAAAATGGAACGATGTGATCGAAGCAGAGCTTTTCCTTAGTGCCGCATTCTACGCAATGACCACCATCTCGCTGCCAAACTTCACGCTGAACTACTCTGGGGATTGCTTCTCGACGAGTAGGTTGTTCATTGATTGTGGGCATTTGTGCAGCATCTACAACGACCGGATCTATGGAAGCCGCAAGCTGCGATTTAACTTCGGGGAGTGGCAGTGAATCTCGAAACGCTTTTATGAAAGAAACGGTGTCACTCAATTCAGCTTCAGTTCGCACAAAGAGTTTGAGGGCTGGAAATCCACGCTCCAAACCAGGTGACGCATAAGTATTGCTATGGCGGCCTGCTTCACCGGGATATTCAAGTGCAAT
>JBCKWP010000057.1:0-10629 GCA_038922455.1 Methylobacter sp.
GTCTAAAGCCATTTGACTCCGGCGCGAATGTTAAAAGAAATATGATCTTGTACTTATGCAAGGCTCCCCCTGAATGAAGAAGTGGAATAACGCAACTAACTAGCCGCTTACCATAGGCAATTTTACTGCACTCTATTGCCTCTGGTGAGCTTGGGCGTAAAATATCGCAACAACAGCAATCGATTTATTCGACACTCAGGGAATTTTAAAAAAGCATGTCAGAAACCAACGAAACTTTAGTTATTTATCACGCCGATTGTTTGGACGGATTAGGCGCGGCATGGGCAGCATTTTGCAAGTTGGGCGATCAAGTCCGGTACATCCCAGCTCGTCATGGCGACGAACTACCTGATTTCGAGCCGGGAGCTGTACTTTATATATTAGATTTTTCCTATTCGCCCCAGTTATTGGTCGATGCCTCAGCGAAAGCAGGCCGGATCATCCTGATCGATCATCACGTGACCGCGATGGAACAATGCGATAACTTCTTCAAGATACAGCCCACACCTGTCAACCTGTCGATCAATTTCGAACTATCGCGGAGTGGTTGTGTATTAACTTGGCAGTATTTTTTTTACGATCAGACGCCACCGCAAATCCTGTTGCACATCGAAGATCGCGACCTTTGGCGTTTCAGGCTGGACGGAACCCGCGAAATAACGTCGGCGCTGTATGAGAAAATGCCCATTAATTTTACCGAAATAGGCGCGCTCGATCTGTCCGAGCTGTTGGCGGTTGGCCGTATACAGGTTAAGCAATTTGCAGGCATGGTGCAACGGCTCGCGAAATCCGCACACAGCGTCTCGGTGGCAGGGCGGGTAGGTCTTGCCGTTAATGCGCCATCGATGTTCTCAAGCGATTTGGGCCATGTGCTGGCCGAAAAATCAGGCACGTTTGGGATGACTTATCAATATGACGGTAGGAAACGGCAATGGACTTTCTCGCTCCGTTCAATCGGCGATTACGATGTGGGGCATCTGGCGGTCGGTTTTGGTGGAGGAGGGCATAGGAATGCAGCGGGTTTTGCATTGGATAACAATCCGTTTTTTTAGCACCCAAAAACACAAGCTATTCAAGCTATAATAGTCCGACTGAATTCTTAGCAACACATATAGCAGGGAACTTCCGATGAGCATCATTCGTCAAGACGATCTTATTCAAAGCATTGCCGATTCGCTGCAATATATTTCGTATTATCATCCGCTGGATTTCATCAAAGCCATGCATGAGGCCTACCAAAAGGAAGAAAATCCGGCTGCCAAAGATGCCATTGCGCAAATCCTAATCAATTCCAGGATGTGTGCAGAAGGCCATCGCCCGATTTGTCAGGATACCGGCATTGTTACGGTTTTTTTAAAAATCGGCATGAATGTCCAATGGGATGCAAGCATGAGTGTTGCCGATATGATCAACGAGGGTGTAAGGCGCGCTTATCTGCACCCCGACAATGTGCTGCGCGCTTCGATACTGTCCGATCCCGCCGGTAAGCGCATCAACACCAAAGACAATACCCCGGCGGTGATACACATGGAAGTCGTGCCCGGCGATACGCTAGACATCGAAATAGCTGCTAAAGGCGGAGGCTCCGAGGCCAAGACCAAGTTTGTGATGCTGAACCCTTCGGACAGCATCGTTGACTGGGTGTTGCTTACTGTGCCCACCATGGGCGCAGGCTGGTGTCCGCCCGGTATTTTAGGGATAGGCATAGGCGGCACGGCCGAAAAGGCGATGCTGTTGGCTAAACAGGCGTGTATGGGGTCTATCGACATTCAGGATTTAATCGTACGCGGCCCTTGCAATGCACTGGAAGAATTGCGCCTAGAGCTATACGACAAGGTCAATGCGCTGGGTATCGGTGCGCAAGGTTTGGGTGGTCTTACCACGGTGTTGGACATTAAAATCAACGATTATCCGACCCATGCGGCCAATAAGCCGGTTGCGATCATTCCCAACTGCGCCGCCACCCGGCATGTGCATTTTGTGCTGGACGGCAGTGGCGCTGCCGAATTTAAGCCGCCGCGTCTGGAAGATTGGCCTGAAATTACCTGGGATGCGGGCGCTACTTCCCGTAGGGTCAATCTGGATACGGTGACTCAGCAGGATTTGGAAAGCTGGAAACCGGGGGAAAGCTTATTGCTGAGCGGTACGCTGTTGACCGGCAGGGATGCGGCGCACAAACGCATGGCGGAAATCTTTGCGCGGGGCGAAGCCTTGCCTGCAAGCGTTGATTTTACCAACAAGTTCATTTATTACGTGGGGCCGGTCGACCCGGTTCGCGATGAAGTGGTGGGGCCAGCGGGGCCTACTACGGCGACACGCATGGATAAATTCACCGAAGTGATGCTGGATAAAACCGGCTTGCTGGGCATGATCGGTAAGGCCGAGCGGGGGGCGGAGGGGCTTGCCGCGATTAAAAAACACAAAGCCGTTTATTTAATGGCGGTCGGTGGCGCGGCTTATCTGGTGTCAAAAGCCATTCGTAAAGCGCGTATTGTTGCTTTTGATGACCTCGGCATGGAAGCCATACACGAGTTTGTGGTTGAGGATATGCCGGTCATGGTCGCGGTCGATACGCAGGGTGTCTCGATACATCAAACCGCGCCAAAGATCTGGCAAGCCAGAATCGGCAAGATTCCCGTTGTGGTTGATAAAGGTTAAGTCGGTTTGTTTTTTAGGGGTTTACAGGATAAAAGTGTCTTTAAACATTGCCTTGAAGAGTCGATAGGGGCAAGGTAATTGTTCTTGAATTTATAAAAACATACCCCACTATATTGTGTGATTACCGGGTAAAGCCGTGGGAATTCTGAAGATGCGCGGTTTCGGTTGAAAAAATATTCTGAAACTGGAGTATTGATTTGTATTGATGTGTAATTGCAGTTATCTTAATCGATAGTTATTAAAATAATTAAGGAGAAATTTCGAATGTCAAAAGGTCAAAATTTACAGGATAATTTTTTAAATGCGCTTAGAAAAGAGCATGTGCCTGTGTCTATTTTCCTTGTTAACGGGATAAAGTTGCAGGGTAAGGTGGACTCATTTGATCAATACGTGGTTATGCTGAAAAACACCTCGAGTCAGATGGTTTACAAACATGCCATATCTACCGTTGTGCCGAGTAAACCCGTAACGCTGACGCATGACCATGAAGTCAGCGAAGAGCATGAGTAACCCTTAGTATGAACCCCTTTCTCTGTCGACAAATCTGCAAGACAGCAGCATGCGCAGGAAAAGGCTTAGCTTTTTTATAATCACCTTTATGGGGTATTTATTTGTTAGATCGTCCCGAATCAGGTGAGCGAGCAGTCCTTGTTCACCTGACAATTCGTTCCATGCAGGAAGATCTTTTAGAATTAAAAGAATTGGCCAAATCCGCCGGAACCGATCCTGTCTATGTGCTAACAGGCAGCCGTAAAAAACCCGATCCAAAATATTTTGTCGGCAAAGGTAAGCTTGAAGAGCTTAAAGGCATCATCGAAACCTATGAAGCCGACATCGTGCTATTTAATCACCCGCTTTCACCCAGTCAGGAAAGAAACCTTGAAGGCGCTTTAGGTGTTAGGGTGGTTGATAGAAATGGCTTGATCCTCGATATTTTCGCCCAACGCGCGCAAACCTTTGAGGGCAAGCTCCAGGTTGAATTAGCGCAGTTGAAGCATTTATCGACACGACTGGTTCGCGGCTGGACGCATTTGGAACGGCAAAAAGGCGGTATCGGTATGCGCGGGCCGGGTGAAACACAACTGGAAACCGACCGGCGCTTATTGGATTTGCGCATCAAACAGATCCAACAGCGGCTGAATAAAGTCGATAAGCAACGGAATCAAGGGCGCAGCAAAAGAAAAAAAGCCGAAGTCCCGTCGGTTTCTCTGGTGGGTTACACTAATGCCGGTAAATCAACCTTGTTTAATAAGCTGACCGGCGCCAATATTTATGTGGCAGATCAGTTGTTTGCCACGCTGGATCCGACCTTGCGCAACTGCAAACTGCCCAACAGTGGCGAGATTGTTTTGGTCGATACCGTGGGTTTTATCCGGCATTTGCCGCATGAGCTGGTGGCGGCGTTTAAATCGACCTTGCAGGAAGCCAGCGAGGCGGATTTGTTGCTGCATGTGATTGATGCCAGCAACGCCGACCGAGCTGAAACGATTTATCAGGTCAACCAAGTGCTTGAAGATATTGACGCCAATGAAGTCAGGCAACTTGAGGTTTTCAATAAGATAGACTTATTGGATGGCATCGAGCCGCGGATTGATCGGGATGATGTAGGCAATCCGGTTCGGATTTGGTTGTCCGCCGAAACCGGCGACGGGGTCGAGCTACTTTACCAGGCATTGGTTGAAATATTTGCCAATACAAAAATCAAAAGAAAGTGTTATTTGCAACCTGACCAAGGCGATATACGGGCGAAATTATTTGCTTGTGCCAAAATAATTAGCGAGAAAGGCGATGATCTTGGCGGCTGTGAGTTAGTCATTGAAATTGATACCAAGTATTCGGGCTTGCTAAAAACGGTTAAGGTCGAAGAAATGCTTTAACAAGGCAAAAGCAGTCGGTTTTTTAGCTTTGTGCCTTTCGCCTTTCGCCTTTCACAGATATTTACGATAGAATATCGAACATGAATCGGTAAGTTTAAGGAATGATGTTTCTTGCTGATAAAAACTTAAGTAACCTATATGGAGCAAAATTATGTCCTGGAATGAGCCTGGCGGTGATAAGAAAGACCCCTGGAGCGGTCGTGGCGACCAAAAAGGCCCACCTGATCTAGACGAAGCAATACGGTCATTGCAAGAAAAGTTAAGCGGTTTTTTTGGTGGCGGTGAAGAGGGTGATGGTAGCTCTTCCGGTGCCCCTCCTTGGAAAAGCCTCGGCTTTGTCGCGGCAGGCGCAGTAGCATTATGGGGATTGAGCGGATTTTATATTGTCGATGAAGGGACTCATGGTGTTGAAACCCGGTTTGGCAAGTATGTTGCAACTACGCAGTCGGGTTTGAACTGGCATATTCCTGCGCCTATCGAACGCGTCGATGTTGTTGATGTTAAGCAGCAGCGTTATATTGAGGTCGGTTATCGTAGCGGCGGCAGTGAACAAACGCTTGGCTCTGTGCCGAAAGAAGCGTTGATGCTGACCAAAGATGAAAATATTGTCGATGTGCGTTTGGCGGTACAGTATCAAGTTAAAGACGCAAAAGACTTTATCTTCAATATAGTCAATCCTGCGGCCACTTTAAAACAAGTCACCGAAAGCGCGCAGCGCGGCGTGGTGGGTAGCAGTAAAATGGACTTTGTTTTGACCGAGGGGCGCAGTGAAATCGTGACTCAGATTAAAAAAGAGATTCAGGATGTGATGGATAACTATAAGTCCGGCATCCAGATTACCAGTGTCAATCTTCAGGATGCCCAGCCGCCCGAGCAGGTGCAAAACGCATTTGAAGACGCTATTAAGGCGCGTGAGGATGAGCAGCGCTTGATCAATGAGGCGGAAGCCTATTCTAATGACGTTGTGCCGAAAGCACGCGGCGCCGCAGCCAGAAAGATACAGGAAGCCGAAGGCTATAAAGAGCAGGTTATTGCTCAGGCAGAAGGTGAATCCAACCGGTTCTCCAAATTGCTAATGGAATACACTAAAGCACCGGATGTGACCAGAAAGCGTCTTTATATCGAATCCATAGAGTCTGTATTGTCTGAAACTAATACGGTGATGATTGATGTTAAAGGCGGCAACAATATGCTTTATTTGCCCTTAGATAAAATGATTCAGCAGCCTTCGCTTCAACAAGCTAATGCTCCTCAAAGTACAGTGGAGCAACCTGCTCATGCGAAGGTTGATATGGCGCAACCACCTGTTGTGCGAACTTCAACTCGCGGCCGTGACGCAAGGGGACGCTAATGATACAGAATAAAATATGGGTAGGATTGGGTGCATTGCTGTTTATCGGCATGATGTGCGTGTTTACCGTCAGTGAAACCGAAAAAGCCATTAAGTTCCGTTTAGGCGAGATCGTAAAGAATGATTACGCGCCTGGATTGCATTTTAAATTGCCGTTTATCAACAATGTAAAAAAGTTCGATAAACGTATTCAGACTATGGAAGCCAAGCCTGAGCGCTTTTTAACCGCTGAAAAGAAAAACGTTATTGTCGATTCTTTTGTTAAATGGCGGATCGGTGATGTAACCACTTTCTATACGGTTGTCGCAGGTGATGTCGATCAGGCTAATTTACGGCTGGATCAAATCATTAAAGATGCTTTCCGGGGTGAATTCAGTAAGCGAAATATCCAGCAATTAGTCTCAACGGATCGTCAGGCTATTCGTGAAATATTGATCAAAAACACCAAATCTCTTGCGGCTAACTTGGGTATGGACATTGTTGATGTTCAAGTCATGCGCATCGATTTGCCGGACGAAGTTAGCAGTTCTGTGTACCGCAGAATGGAAGCAGAACGTGAACGAGTTGCCCGTGAGTTCCGCTCGCAAGGTGCGGAAGCAGCAGAGAGAATTCGTGCCGATGCCGATAGGCAACGGGTTGTTACTATGGCGAACGCATTTCGGGATGCAGAAATGCTTCGTGGTGAGGGTGATGCAAAGTCTGCTGAAATCTATGCTAAAGCCTATGGTGCCGATACTGAGTTTTTCACCTTCTATCGCAGTTTGAATGCCTATAAGAAGACCTTTACAAGTTCAAGCATGATAGTGCTCGATCCTAATTCTGACTTCTTTAGATATTTTAAGCAGCAGAAATAGTTAAAAACAAGATTCCCTGTAGGAGCGGCCGGCGATCGCCCCCTACCAGGAAACCCGTAACCAACGCTCCGCAATCCGGGGCGTTTTGTTTGAGTGGACATACAAAACATGCAACAAAAAGACTCTTGGCTTTTGCCTGACGGCATAGAAGAGATTTTGCCGGAAGAGGCTAAGCATCTTGAATGCTTGCGCCGTCAGATACTGGACACGTTTGCTTGCTGGGGCTATGAATTAGTCATTCCTCCTTTTATCGATTATCTGGATTCCTTGCTGACCGGTTCAGGGCATGACCTGGAGTTGCAAACCTTCAAACTGACCGATCAGATCACTGGTAAAATGCTCGGGGTGAGGGCGGACATGACGCCGCAGGTGGCCAGAATCGATGCGCATAATATCAATGCTGAGTGGCCGACCCGCCTTTGCTATGCAGGCACTATTTTGCACACCAAGGGCGATCCGCTGGAAAAAACCAGAAGCCCAATGCAGATAGGCGCTGAACTTTACGGTCATGCAGGTTTAGAAAGCGATGTGGAAGTCATACGCTTGATGCTGGAAATGTTGGCGATCAGTGGCTTGCAAAACGTGCATCTTGATTTAGGCCATGTCGGCATTTATCGGGCGCTGTCAAAACAGGCTGGATTAACTGACGCGCAGGAAGCCGAGTTATTCGACGTGTTGCAGCGCAAGGCCAGGCCGGAGCTTGGGGAGTTGATGGCCGGTTACTGCATCAATGATGAACTAAAAACGATGTTCCTGAAATTGCCGGAACTGAATGGCGGCAAGGAAACCCTAGCCAAAGCCAGAGCCGTTTTATCGAAGGCTAATGGCGAGGTCAAGCAGGCTTTGGCCGATTTGGAAGCCATCGCGGAAAAACTGGCAGCCTGTTTTCCGGCGTTGCCGGTCAGTTTCGATTTGGCGGAATTGCGCGGTTACCATTACCACACCGGCGTAGTTTTTGCCGCTTTCGTACCGTCGGTAGGCAGGGAAATTGCCCGAGGCGGACGCTACGACAATATCGGCGCTATTTTTGGGCGAGCGCGTGCTGCGACCGGCTTCAGTGCGGACTTGAAGGTATTGTCGGCATTAGGCAAAGCATTCTACCCAAAACAACCGCAAGCCTTGATATTCGCGCCGTATCTGGACGATGCAGCGTTATATGAAAAAATCAGGGATCTACGCGCCGAAGGGCAAGCTGTCGTTCAGCAATTGCCGGGGCAAACCGGGACTGCGCAAGAACTTGGATGTACCTCTATCTTGGCACAAGATCATCAAAACTGGGTCGTTAGACCCTTAGCAAGCGTGGAATAATCATGGGAAAAAATGTCGTTGTCATCGGTACCCAATGGGGTGATGAAGGAAAAGGTAAGTTGGTCGATTTGTTGACGGAACAGGCGGATGCCGTCATCCGTTTTCAGGGCGGTCATAATGCAGGACACACGCTGGTTATAAAGGGAGAAAAGACGGTTTTGCATCTTATTCCTTCCGGTATTCTCAGGGAGAATGTGCAATGCATGATCGGCAATGGCGTGGTGTTATCGCCCAATGCCTTGCTGGAAGAAATTGAATTTTTGGAAAAAGCTGGTGTCCAGGTCAGGAACCGATTGTTGATCAGCGAAGCCTGCACATTGATATTGCCGGTTCATGTAGCGATTGACCAGGCGCGTGAAATAGCTCGCGGCAGCAAAGCGATTGGTACCACAGGTCGCGGCATAGGGCCGGCGTATGAAGATAAGGCCGCACGAAGAGGCTTGCGTGCCGGAGACTTTTTAAACCCTACGGTTTTTGCCGAACGGTTTAAGGAGCTGGTCGAATACCACAACTTCATGCTGACCCATTACTATCATGCCGATGCTATTGATTACCAAACAGGCCTTGAAGAGGCGCTGAAACTGGGCGCGCTGATCAAACCGATGTTGACCGATGTTAGCGAGGTTTTATACAAGTATCAGGATCAGGGCAAAAACCTGTTATTTGAAGGTGCGCAAGGCGCATTGCTGGATATAGATCACGGCACCTTTCCTTATGTGACCTCGTCCAGCACCACGGCAGGCGGCGCGGCTACCGGCACCGGCATCGGGCCGCTTGATCTCGACTATGTACTGGGCATCACCAAAGCCTATTCGACACGCGTCGGCAATGGTCCTTTCCCGACTGAATTGCATGACGCCGACGGTGACCATTTGGGCACGGTAGGCCATGAATTTGGCGCCACCACCGGGCGTAAACGCCGAACCGGCTGGTTCGATGCAGTTTCCATGCGCAAGTCGGCAAAAATGAACAGCCTGAGCGGAATTTGTTTGACCAAACTGGATGTGCTTGACGGTCTGGAAAAGGTCGGTATTTGCACGGCTTACCGGCTTAACGGCGTCGTTACCGAAACCGCGCCTTTAGGTGCGGATCGATACCAAGAATGTCAGGCGATCATTGAACACATGCCGGGTTGGACGGGAACGACAGCGGGTGTGACCGATTATGACGCGTTGCCGGATAACGCCAAGGCTTACATCAAGCGAATTGAAGAGTTGGTCGGCGTTAAGATTACGATCCTATCAACCGGCCCCGATAGGGACGAAACAATTATTCTGGAACATCCGTTCGCTTGAACGGATGTTACCCAATTACCTGGAGACAACATGGCTGAAACTGTAGATGAATTGACGGTAACGTACGAAGATGGCGGCATTGAGACAGTCAAGGAGCTGGATAAAAAAGTGCTGACCAAAGGTGCCTGGGCCACCATTATGTACCGTTACCAAGACTGGAACCGGGCCAAAGAAGAATACGGCCCGGACAAATACACCATTCGCCGTTACCAGAAGCAAAACGGCGAATACAAGCAAAAATCAAAGTTCAATATTTCCAGCAAAGATCAGGCGAAAGCCATTATCGAGGCGCTGGAAGATTGGATTAAAGTGGATTAGTTTGTAACTATTCAGCGTCAAGCTGTGTCTGATGTTGTAAGAGGGGCTAAAGCCCCTCCTACGATGGCACGGACTGAAATATCACTTAATTCTTAGCTTAATCTTGGCCTGATGCTCACTCAGGCTTCCAGCTTAAGGCGGGCCACTGAAAATGGCTAAAGCCATTTTACTCCAGCCAGGAGTGCAACGGCTTTAGCCGTTGCTGTATAGGCTGTCCCGTCTTAAATTGGAAGCCCTCACTCATATCGAGGCTACATACTTTGGGTTACGCAAGAGACCCATTGAATCAGCTTATGAGGTTATAAATTGATGAGTGACCAGAGCATTAAATTATGTCTGATTTTTGCCCACCGTGGAGGAAACAAAGAGGCAGGAACAATTGCCGAAAATACCCGTGCCGCTTTCAATTATGCGCTGTCGCATCCGATTGACGGCATTGAAACGGATGTACAGCTGAGCTTGGATGATGTGCCGGTGCTTTGGCATGACTGGCATCTGGATAAGCTTGGCCACCCCGGAAAATGCATCGACGATTTTAACCTGGAGCAGCTGGCAAAAATGGATTTTGCTGGATACAGCTCGCCGGATGCAGTACCGGAAGGCGTATTGAGCCTTAAGGAGTTTATAGGCAGTTACCGGGGGCGTTGCGGTCTGGATATTGAGCTTAAAAGCCGTGACGGGGAATCGCAGCAACGGTTGGAAAGCAAAATACTGCAAATACTGGCTATCATCGGTACATTCCCCGCCGATGGTGTGTTTATTTCTTCGTACAGCCTTCCCGGCTTGGTTTTTGCCCATCAACATGCAGCGGATTTGCCGCTGTATTATCTCTTGCCCGATCATCACACTCAGACTGACATCGAACGGTTTATGCAAGAACACAGCTTTCTTGCCGGTTTTTGCCTGCCCATCGACATCCATGACGATGCCATTGCCAAGCTGCTACGTGACAATGGCAAGGGCGTCGG
>JBCKWP010000058.1:0-10273 GCA_038922455.1 Methylobacter sp.
GCACGTTCCTTAGGTAGTTGCGATTTGCGGCATAGCTCCCAGTCTTCCAGCAACTCTGCCTGATGCAATTCATACCAATCCACTCTACTCCACTCTACTACGTGACGCAAAGCGCGGCGAGGGAACTGCCCTTCAACTACGCCGGCATGAATATTAACGGTGATTTCGTATTCGCCCTATTGGGCGTGAAAGTGCGGCGGAGCAGGGTCATTCCAGAACATGGAGATGACGACCCCCAGAAATCGACTAATGATTGGCATGGCTAATCTCTCTTTCCTGTTAATGCGGTAGCATGAATAGTGGCATTTTCCAATACAGCACGATCGCGTTGCAATTCGGCTTGCAATTCAGCTTCGGTGGGCAAAAAGGCGCGGTAGCGACTGGCGAACAGCTGTTGGCTTTCGGCTAACAGAGAATATTTTGCAACAGCTTCGTTGCGCTCCGAGCACAAAATCAAACCCAATGTGGGGTTGTCACCTTCGCCACGGTATTGTTCTTCAAACACTCGTACATACATATCCATCTGACCGACATCTTGGTGGCTGAGCTTGCCGACTTTTAAATCCACCAGCAAAAAGCATTTGAGCAGGTAGTTGTAAAACACCAGATCAACAAAAAAATCATCGCCTTTGACACGCAGTTGTTTTTGTCGCGCCACAAACGCAAAGCCTTTGCCCAGCTCCAGCAGGAAAGTTTGCAATTGCCCGATCAGGTTGGTTTCCAGGTCTTTTTTCATACAGTGTGGCGCTGGGTTGGGCGCCGATAAATTCAAGAATGTAAGGGTCGCGAATAAAGTCTCGTGGATCGCTGGGGGCGTGTTGTTGGATGAGCGCCGTGGCTTCGATTCGCAGTGCGGCTTGGTCTTGACTGGAAAGTAGGCGTTCGTAGAACAGGGTGCTGATCTGGCGATCTAAGGCGGAGACACTCCAGCCTTGGCTGACGGCTTCGTTGGCGTACCAATCCCGTGCGCTAGGGTCTTTTACGCGCATTAAGATTTTGTAATGCGACCAGCGCAATTCTCTCCATGCCGTGGAGAGAATTGGGAATTCAAGATAAAACTGGCGAAAATTCCACAGACTTTGGGGTGAAAATCCTTTGCCGTATTCGGCACTCAATTTTTCCGATAATTGTTTGAGCGTTTGCTTGCCATATTCGGCACGCGCCGCGCCGCCTTGTTCGTCTTCGACAATCAATCGACCGATATGCCAATAACTTTGCACCATGAGATCGTTGACGGTATGACGTAGTTGTTGTTGGGCATGGTCGATAACTTGGCGAACTTGATCGAATAGAGGCTGAATATTCACCGGTGCACTCATCATGCGCTCCTGTCCTGTAATGCCTCGGCCAAGATGTTTTTGAGTTGTCCGCGCAGTTTGGCAATGTCACCCTGCATGGTGTTGTATTGCGCCAGCAGCAGCTCTGGATCGTGGATTTTCTGTTCGCCAATATGCGGGTTTTTGCAATCCAGGTTGTAGTTGCGCACTTTGATGTCTGCAATGCTGATTTTCCATGCTTGTTCGTTTTCTACACGGTGCTTAAAGCCATCCTTTTCATTGCCCCACCATGCGGCTAATGGCTCAAATTCTTGTACTTTTAAAGGTTTGGTTTTGTTGTAGGCCTTAATGCCTGCGGGCAAGGTGTGTTCATAAAACCAAATGTCTTGCGTGGGCGCACCTTTAGTAAAAAACAGTAGATTGGTTTTAATGCCCGTGTAAGGCGCAAACACGCTATTGGGCAGGCGCACAATGGTGTGCAAGTTGCAGTCTTCGAGCAGCTTTTCCTTGATGCGGGTTTTGATGCCTTCACCAAATAGAAAGCCATCGGGCAACACCAAGGCACAGCGACCACCGGCTTTAAGCAACTGCATGATGAGCACTAAAAACAAATCGGCGGTTTCACGGGTGCGGAAGGAGGCTGGGAAGTTGGTTTCTATGCCGTCTTCTTCCATGCCGCCAAAGGGCGGATTGGTGACGACGACATCGACGCGCTCTTTGGGTGTCCAGCTGATCAGCGGACGCGCCAGGGTGTTGTCGTGGCGGATATTGCTGGGCACATCAATGCCATGCAGAATCATGTTGGTGATACACAGCAGATGCGGCATTGGTTTTTTCTCAATGCCGTGAATACTCTCCTGCAACAGTGTTTCATCATCTACCGTTAAGACATCGTGTTTGCGGATATGTTCAATGGCGCAACTCAAAAAGCCACCGGTGCCGCAAGCCGGGTCCATGACTTTTTCACCCAGGCGCGGATTGACCCTTCGCACCATAAACTCGGTGACAGCGCGCGGGGTATAAAACTCACCGGCATTGCCTGCTGCCTGCAAATCACGCAGTAATTGCTCGTACATATCGCCAAATAAATGCCGCTCTTGTGACTTATTAAAATCGACGCCTTCTTGAATTTTGTTGATGACCTGACGGATTAACTGTCCAGACTTCATGTAGTTATAGGCATCTTCAAAGACTGATTTAATGACATAGGCGCGTTTATCGCCGCCTTTGGCTTCCAGTGTTTGTAAGGCGGGGAACATGTCGTTATCAAGAAACTGCTTGAGCGCATCGCCGGTCATGCCCTCGGCATTGGCCGCCCAATTGCGCCAGCGATATTGCTCTGGCAACGGCGATTGGTAGTGGTCTTGCAATAACTCCCACTCTGTTTCGCGATCATCAAATATTTTTAGAAACAACATCCAGACCAGTTGGCTTAGGCGTTGGGCGTCGCCATCGACACCAACGTCTTTACGCATGATGTCTTGGATGGATTTAATGGTGGAGGAAATGCTCATGGGTTGGGTTAGGAACGTGGATTAAATAAGTGGATGAAATAAGTTGAACAACCGTAGGAGCGGCTTTAGCCGCGATCAATCGCGGCTAAAGCCGCTCCTACGGCACATTCCTAAGCAAGGGGGGTTTACCCTAATCGAGGTCATCATGGTCATCGTCATCATCGGCATTATTAGTCCAATGGTGACGTTGTTTATTAAAAGGCCCATAGATCAATATATCGACATTGCCCGTCGTGCTGAAATGACCGATATTGCCGATACCGCCTTGCGGCGCATGGCGCGTGATATACGCACAGCCGTGCCGAACAGTCTACGTTTACTAACATCTGCAGGCTCAACATATGTCGAGTTTTTGCCAACGAAAGCAGGGGGGCGTTATCGCGCAAATCCATCTCCGTCCGGTACGGCAAAGTGCGGCGGTACGCTGGCTGAAGACAAATTGGATTTTACTATTGCTGATAGCTGTTTTGAGGTACTCGGCCCGCAAATACCGTTTGCAACGGGCGATGCGATTGTCGTCGGCAGCACGGATAGCAGTCTGCCGTACAGTACCGCAGCATCGGGCGTGTTGCGAAACTATACGGGCACGCTAGGTTATCAAAGCGTGGTGAAATTTACCGGCACGCCATTATCCGCTTCCGCCGAATATTCCAGCCAACGCTTTCAAGTCGTGGATCATACGCAGAAAGCGGTTACCTATTCGTGCGTGGGAACGCCGACAACATTGGACGCGAATAACGACGGACAAATGACCTTGACTCGCTATTGGAATTATTGGAATTACACCGCCACATCTACTGCGCCTGCCGCATCGGCCACACCCGCTGGTGGTTCGAGTGCAATCCTTGCTGACAAGATCAGCGGTTGCGAGATCGTCTATAATGTTGTCAATCAGCGCAATGCGCTGGTTGCCATCACGCTGACCCTCACCCGTGGCGGTGAAAGCATTAGCCTTTATCACGAAATTCACGTTAATAATTCGCCATGAACAAACATCAGAGCGGTTTTATCCTGGTTGCGGCTATTTTTTTATTGGTAGTTATTGCCGCGCTGGGTTTGTTTACGGTGACTATTTCTACCGGTCAACAACAAAGTTCGGCCATGGATGCATTAGGCTCACGCGCTTATCAGGCGGCAAGCGCAGGTATTGAGTGGAGTGTCTATCAAATCACTAAGGAAAGAGCAACATGCGCAACACTCGTGCAACCAACAATGCCAGCAGGTACGCAATTATCCGCATTCACTGTTACTGTTGCTTGCAGTTCTACGGGATCATATACGGAGGGTACCGACCCTGCATTTTCGGTCTATCAACTGACCTCAACTGCCCAAACAACGGGAGCAACAGTCGGCTCATTAGGCTATCTGGAGCGACAATTGCAGGTTACTATCTCCCACTAGCTGAGCATAGGTATCTGCACAAGTTTTAGAGATCGTCATTCCGGCAGGGATTACCGGAATCTAGGTTTGTCTCATTCCCACGCGCTGCGTGGGGATTCATGCTGTCCGCGCTGCGGCCTAGCTCTCAACGCAGCGCGTTGATACTGCATTCCCACGCCGCGCGTGGGAATGAGGGAACATTTGCGCTGGAGTCAAATGGCTTTAGACATTTGCTGAAAACAGCTAAAGCCGTTTTACTCCTGTTAATAGACTTTTGAACGACTACTTACTACGCGCCCATCGACGTTGCTCAGGAGAGCCTTGGATGGCCTTATTCCGGCCTACACCTACCGGGCCTGTTGCGGTACGCACAAAAAACAGCCTCACGCGGCACACCAATAAAAAATAGGAATGCACTATGACTTATCTTGGTTCCAAATCATCGCTTAGTTTAAAGTTACGCAGCAAAGCCACAGTGCGCTGGCTATTTCGGTTCGTTGCGTTACTGTCATTATTGCTGGTGGGGCTACCCGCACAGGCAGCGGCCTATACTTTTTCAGCGACGTCAGCCAACTTTCCAGCGGGTTGCACTTACGTCAGTGCTGGCAACTACACCTGCGGGGTCTTGGCGCTTGCAACGGGCGATACGGTCACTATGGTGCCCAACACGCCGGCCACCCCTGCCACCATCAATGTGGGTGGTACTTTTACAGCCACCGACGCCAGTTTTAATGCTGGCGGGCTTGCCTCGAATCTGAATATTGTGGTGATTGGCACGGTGACGGTTACCAACGCCCTGGTGAATGCGAATGTGAGCTCGGTGGCGGCCGTTGACATTAACCCCGGCGGCACGATCGGGGGCAATCTCTCGGCCACCTCAGTCACGGGCGTCATCACGCTCGGCACGAATGCCACCGTTGCGGGCACTATCAGCACCACAGACGGGGCCGTTACCGTTGGCATCGGGAGCAAGGTGGTGGGTTCGCTGACCACGGTGGCCGGTGTCGTCACCTTGGGCGCGAGTGCCAGCGTCGGCGGCGATGTCATCACCGACGCGGGCGCCATCACCATCGGTGTCGAAGGTAAGGTCGGTGGCAGCGTTCGCAGCACCGGTGCGGGCGTGGTCACCCTGGGAGCGAAGGTCGCCGTGGGGGGAGACGTCAGCACCGTCGCGGGTGCCATCACCCTCGGCGATGAGAGTAAGGTCAGCGGCAACGTTAGCAGCCCCGGTGCGGGCGTGGTCACCCTGGGGTCGCTCGTCACGGTGGGGGGGAGCATCAGCACCGACGCGGGCGCCATCAACATTGGTGACGGGAGCTCGGTTTGCGGTAATGTGGGCACCACGGGCGCGGGCGTCGTCACACTGACGACCAATATTCGCGTGGGTGGCAGCATCAACACCATTGCAGGCGCCGTCACTATCGGCGCCGGGAGCGCGGTGCAGCAGAGCATCCGCATCACTGGTGCAGGGGTCATGACGCTGACGAGTGTTAAGGTGGGTGGCAACCTCTATACCTTCACGGGCGCCATCACGGCAACGACCTCACTTGTGCGTGGCACAGTCACTGAAGCTAACATCCTGCTTAATCCTCAGCCTGGGTATGCGAACCAAACAGGGCTGGTGGTGCCAGTGTCACCCGCCTGTAATTCGTTCGATCACCTTCGAATCGAGCATGATGGCCAAGGCTCAACTTGCGCTGCCGAGAACGTGACGGTCAAGGCTTGCGCTGATGCGGCGTGTACTACGTTGGTTACAAGCGGCGGTATTACGGCGACCCTACAGCCTTATGGCACTGCCATCACTATCGGAATCAGCGGTTCGCAGGCTCTATCGGTGATACCATCAACTGCCGGCACCAACACGCTTAGCGCAACATCTATTTCTCCGACGCCAACTACGGCAACGGTTTGTTTGAATACGGCAACGAGCAGTGCCGATTGCAGCCTGTTGGTTTCGGCTTGTGCGAGCGGTCCTAACTTCTTTGCGTGCCTAGAGACTGGGCAGACCATCACGCCGGCCGCACGCAACCCGCTTTATACCAAGCTGGCAGGGAGGGCTTTCAGTTTCGACGTGGTCGCATTGAACGCATCGGACGCGGTTGAGACTAATTACGTGGCTCCCGATGGTACGCCCAAGACAGTGACCGTGGAACTGGTAGAGGGCGCAGGTGCAACCGCTTGTGCCAGCCGTACCGTTATTGCTCCGGCTGTTTCCCAGTCCCTCGTTTTTGCTGCTGCTGATGCGGGGCGAAAATCGATAACGGCTTGGACGGTCAGTAATGCTTACGGTGATTTGCGCTGCCGAGTGACCGACACCAATCAGGCGACTACTGTGGTGGGATGTTCGACTGATAATTTCTCGGTGCGCCCCTCTGCTATTACGTTGTTTACGTCAGCCAGTGCGACTGCCCCATCAGCGACAAATACGACAGTGATAAAAGCAGGTGAGGGCTTTACCTTGTATGCCACTACCAGTACAGGAACGAACTATGCCGGAACGCTGAAGCAGGATGATCCTCCGACGACCAAGTTGACGGCACAAACAACGACGCAGGTCACGAGCATCGTTTCCGGCGGTGTGGTGGGGTCATTAACTCCCTCGACGCTGAGTGCCAATCCCTCTCCATCACCAAGCCTTAACGCGACTTACTCCGAGGTGGGTTATCTCTATCTGGCTGCGGGAGCCTTCCGTGACGATAGTTTTACCGGTGTAGATCAGGTTGGTGATTGTGTTTCCAGCACGATCGCGGATGCCAATCTGAGTGATGTATTCGATGGTTCAGGCAAGATAGGCTGTGCCATTGGCAATATGGCCACCGTATCGTTGGGGCGGTTTATTCCCGATCATTTCGATACGGCTGTAACAGGGCCAATGTTTTGTACAGGATTGACATTTACGCCTTCGTGTCCAACGAATAGCCTGGTTTACTCCGGCCAGCCGTTCACAGCGAACGTCACGGCGATGAACGCGAACAATGTGAAAACGCAAAACTACCAAGGTCTATTTGCCAAAGCAGTTACGTTGAGCGCGGTGAATGCGGCAGGCGGAACGGCAATTGCGACGACCACACCGGGCGGAATATTGACGGGAACGGTTGTAGCAGCGGCCTCATTTACGACCGGCAGCACAGCCACACCGGCTGCACCGGTCTTTACGTTTGCTGTCACGCCCACTGCGCCTACCAATGTTTATTTACGGGCGTTGGATACCGATGGAGCAACTTCACTGCGTTCAGTTACAGCCAGTTCGGTCGAGGAAGGCGTCAAGATTGTGAGTGGTCGGGTCATGGTGCCGAACGCTTACGGCTCGGAATTGCTGCCGTTGTCGCTGGACACTGCTGTGCAGTATTATAACGGTACGAGCTGGGCAAACAGTGTTACCGACAGCCTGACCAGCCTTACGCTTGGACTTTCTAATTATCAGTACAAGACCGGCACATGGACGACTTCGTTGACGCCGACAACGGGAACAATGGTTAATGGGGTGTTGAACTTTAGTCTGTCCAAACCGACTGGAGGCGGAACCGGTAGCGTTGATGTTTCCGCCAGCTTACCGAGTTATTTATTGTCGGGCAGCAATGTCGCGGCCGTCAATCCGAGCAACAAAGCCTTGGCCACCTTCGGCATCTTCAAAGGCAACAGCAAATTCATTTATATCCGTGAACAATATTAATACGTGCTTGTAGGCTTAGTTCCGTAGGTTGGGTTAGCGTAGCGTAACCCGACCTACTAGGCTGTAAACCGGAAGGAATAGCCGGTTCTGCCAGTGGAGTGAATCTAAGACGGTCATTGGACACAAGTCCATTGTTCCGCATTATCCCTGTGAAGCTGGAAGCTCCGTCCTTTAGGTCGGGGTAATTCACGCTAGCCATCCATATCCGGTGCTATCGCCAGATTAAGACGCATGGCAACCTTCAGTAAGCGCTTATCGCGTGCCCACAACTGGGTATTGCCCGATAACTGCGCTGATGCTAACAAGTGCACGTCAATTAGTCCTATTTGCCTAGTTCCCACGCGCTGCGTGGGAACTCACTCTGTCCGCGCTGCGGTCTGTCTTTCCGTAGGTCGGATTAGCCGCTTATGTCGGGTTACGCTGTAGCTAACCCGACCTACTAGGCTATTTATTATTTGTTATACTACTGGCATCTTAAAATTTGCTGGGGGGTTATGTTATGGCGACGATTACATTTGATACGCACAAGTTTGTCCGTAAATTGCAAGAGGCCGGCTTTGATCAAAAACAAGCGGAGGGTTTGACTGAGGCAATGCGTGCGGCAATTGAGGAATCGGAACTTGTTACTAAAAAGGATTTACAGATTGAGCTTGCACCCATCAAGGCCGATCTTAATCTGCTTAAATGGATGATGGGTGCTCTTATCGCTCTTGCCATCGCTAACTTTTCTAAGCAATTCTTGTAACTATTCAGTGATATTTCAGTCCGTGCCATCGTAGGACGGGCTTTAGTTCCGTAGGTCGAGCATGCTGTTGACGCCCGACCTACTAGGCTAAGGCGAGTCCTTGTGCAAATTGTCGCAACGCTTCATTAATCATCGATTGATAATTGCCTTCAGACATTTCGGCACGCGCTTTAAAAATAGCCAGCGTGTCATTGTCAACGCGTAGGGTGATGCGAGTTTTTCTGCCCTGTTCTGCCTGCAACTTTACCAACGCGGGGATTTCATGCGCACGCTTAGTATTAGAAAAATCGTATTCTTCACGCATAACTTTGAGCCTCTTTAGTGGTGGATTGACGGGCAGAAATTAATCGAATTGAATCCTCGTCGGGCAAGGCATAGGATGATCGTCAACAAGAAACCGAGCCTTGGACGACATACCCAACCCTGCTTCACCCTTAGCGTCTGGGTCTTCGCGTACCAGCGTATGAGGATCAAGCAGGCAGGTTTGGGCTTCTTCAAAGGAAACACTGTGCTTCTTGAGGTTGGTTGCCGCCTTTTTTGGGTTGGATTCTATTTTCATAGGCTATCCTGTAAAAGATCGACCGTTAAAGCAGGTTCTGGCGTTATTTTAGCAGTATAATAGCGCATGCTTTATTGACCGTTATTTGGATTTTTAAAATGCCCGCCATGATAGCTGAATTTGAATTAACTGACTTTATTATCAATGACTTGGTGTTTTTATTGGGCTCTGAAGCTGTAGTCAATAAAAATAGGTGTGATATTTTTTTTCACAAAATAGACTCGGACACTCTGGCATGCAATTGCTGAAAAAATTCTTTAGAAAAAATATTTGCAAGGGTATCGTCGGCATCAGTTTTTTGCAGAACGGTATCGCTGTTGCTGTAGCAAAATTCACAGAAAATAATAACTTAACACTTATACACTGCCAGTTTATCGATACCGGGAAATCCGACGATCAGCTAAACCTGCTCGGCGAACTTGCGGCTCAATATGACCTTGCCGACTATGATTGCCATCTGGTATTAACTAGCGATAACTACCGCCTCGTCAACCTTGAGGCTCCCACCGTCAATGACAACGAAATTGTCGAAGCCATACGCTGGCAAATCAATGATCTCATTGACTTTCCAGCGGATAAAGCCGTCATCGATTATTACCCGATTCCCAGGCCGGTTCGCGCCAACAGCAGCAAAATACTGACAATCATTGCCAGTCCTATTGACATCGTCAATGAACAGATTGAAAAATGCGCGAAGGCGGGACTCCAGCTCAAAGTCATCGATATTCAGGAAACAACCCTGCGTAATCTGGCAGTACAATTGCCTGAAAATGAACGCGGCATTGCCATTTTGTATCTACTGGAATTTTCCGCCACCCTACTGATACAAAAAGAGGCGACTATTTACCTATCCCGTAAATTTGAGATCGGTTATAAAAAACTGGGCTTAGATAATCCCTATTCCAGCGACAGCCCGAGCGCAAATGCACACAATCATCTGGCGCTGGAAATACAACGCTCGCTGGATTATGCGGAAAGTTATTACGGAATCCCGCCCATTTCAGCTTTAGCTGTCATTCCCTTGGCAGCTTATACCCATCACCTGCTTGACAGCCTAAGCGCCCATCTTGGCATTGCCACCCGTATGATAGACCTATCGACCCTGCTCGATTGCGACATCTTAAT
>JBCKWP010000059.1:0-10212 GCA_038922455.1 Methylobacter sp.
TTGATACCTTTGACTGACCGCCCTTTACAGTGATCATAATGCCAGCACATGATTTCGTTCTCATCCGTCCAGGCCTTCTCTTGGATGGTATCGTCAAAAATCAGGCAACCCTCTTCCTGTTCTATTTGCCGTACCGTTGCTTTAACTTTCCCCCATAGGTCTTTGGAGCTGTATTCCCTCGCTGACAAATAACGGGTCAGTTGGTCGTGGCTTATCTCGCCTTCCAACATCGCCGACAATCCGGTCGCCGTCGCAAACCCACTATTGCAGATCAGGTAGTCTGTGTATAACTCTAGTTTCTCTTTTTCCATTCCAAAATAATACGCTTTTGGCAGGCGAGTGTGTAACATCAGTTACTAATTCAGAGTTATGAAATGCGCTATGAAATTCAAGACTCAATCATTTATATTTTACGGTTGTGGCACACCCGTAAAATAGATGAATCAAGTGGCAGTGAATCAAGTGGTTAGAGTTGTTGATTTCGCGGGTGGGTGGGTCGGGTTTTAACCCGACATGTTGGACTCCCCCCAGTCGGTGAATGCCTTATTGGTCGTCAAGATGATTGACCGGTATTCATACATGGCGTTAATCAACGACACGCAGCTGTTGCTCTTGTATTGCTCTATCTTAGGAACGTGCAGGAAATAACTTGAGCATTTACATTATCGTGGTGAGTCCTTCGGCTACGCTCAGAAGAGCCTTGTCGAACCATGAGCGGCTTAAGGTGATTTCTTGCAAAAAACACACCCAACTGACTGGTCTTTTTACCCATCTACTGCGTTGCAAAAATAGTTGCATAGCTCGCTATGCGCCCATTTTTGCGCCTTGTAGCTGAACAAAAATCCTGCGTCATTTGGGTATGTTTATTCTTGGAAAGCACCCAAATGGAAAGCCTTCCTTAGCAACCGCTCCGCAGTCGTCTTTTGTCAAAAACAAAAAACTACCGCAGAGCTTTTTCCCATCGACTTACCAGCGCGGCGGCAATACTGTTGCCGAACACGTTGGTTGCGCTACGCCCCATATCCAAAACCTGATCGACGGCCAGCAGTAACAGCAAGCCGGCCTCGGGGATATGGAACATATTCAACGTTGCGGCAATGACGATTAACGAGGCTCTCGGCACCCCGGCCACGCCCTTGCTGGTGAACAGCAGCGTCAGCAGCATGATGAACTGGTCGCCCAGCGCCATGTCGATGCCGTAAGCCTGGGCGATAAACAGCACGGCAAAGGTCATATACATCATGCTACCGTCAAGATTGAACGAATAACCCAGCGGCAGTACCAGGCCGCAGACTTTTTCATCGCAACCAAACCGCTCCAGCTGTTGCAACAGTTTCGGGTAAGCGCTTTCGCTGCTGGCGGTACCGAAAGCCAGCAGCATCGGTTCGCGTATGTGGCGAATCAGGGATAACATTCGGTGTCCCAAAAACAGGAAACCGACGCAGCCAAGCGAAATGCACAGCAGCAACAGTCCGAGATAAAACTCCCCGATAAACTGGCCGTAACTCAGCAACACGCCGATGCCGTTTTGCGCGATAACCGAGGCCACCGCCGCAAAAACCGCAACCGGAGCGGTGTGCATCACGTAGCCGGTGACTTTCAGCATGATGTGGGCCAGCGAATCGAGCAGCTTGACGGTCGGATGAGCCAATTCGCCCAGTGAAGCGCAGGCCACGCCAAAGAACATGGAGAACACCACGATCTGCAATATTTCATTACCGGCCATGGCTTCGATGATGCTTTTCGGAAACATGTGCGCGACAAAATGACCCAGTGTCGGTACTGCCTGCGGCAATCCGGTCTTGGCCCCGGCCTCAGGCAGCGCCATGTGCAAAGAACTGCCCGGCTCGAACACATTCACCAGTAGCATCCCCAGCAGTAGACTGAAAATCGAAGCTGAAAAAAACCACAGCATCGCTTTGAGACCGACTCGCCCGACCGTCTGAATGTCGCCCATTTTGGCCATACCCACCACCAGTGTGGCAAAAACCAATGGTGCGATAATCATCTTGACTAGACGCAGGAAAATATCCGTCAGCGCGGAAAAAATCCCGATGAATTGCTTCATAGCTTCAGTTCCGCCCAGCGTTAAACTAAGCAGTTCGCCAACGATGATGCCAAGCACCAGCGCCAAGGCGACATAGAGTGTTTGGCGATTGGGTTGTTGGGGTTGGGTCGTCATAAACTTTCCTGATTAGCAAGATGCTTCAGCTAAAATTAAAGGCTCTGTACTCGGGCCGTAACTGGGTTGCGGCTATCTTGTGGGGGCGGCTTTAGCCGCCCTGTGGCGACTAAAGTAGCCTCCACATCTAGTCATTCGTCAGCATATCAAATATTTGGCTGAAGCATCTTGCTAATCAGGTAAACTTTAAAATGTCTGGTTAAAATTATCACCACGCAGGCACACGAAGAAAGAGCGCCAAACCAGCGTTTTCCCGTTCCCACAACAACCGGCATGTTAACAACACCGCTTAATCCCATTCCACTTTTCATCCTGCCACTGCTTGAAAAATACCGCTTTGCTTAACGGCGTATCGTCTTGATGATGTTCTGCATGATGCTTTAAATAGCACTCGTAAGCGTCGTCGCCGGAAAGACGACGCACTCCCTGCCAAAAGACTTTGAAGTTGCTTAAGGTTTGGTCAAAATTAGCTGCCCTGAATTTTGATAAGTTCTGTAGGGGCGATTTTAATCGCCCAGGGCGAATGAATTCGCCCCCACAACAGCGCCAATCCATATTTGCAAATCGGGAAGTAATTTCCCCCCATATCTTTTTCATTAATCCCTCACCCAATCTTCAACCAGGCGGCTCGGACTGTGCGGCGATTCTGCCAGCGGCAACACCGGTTTTCCGGCCAGATAACGACTGCACACACGCAGCATGTCGAAGACAATCAGCCACAACAAGGTCACAAAAAACAAGGTCAGCCAGCCATCCAGATGCAGGTTGAAGATCAACTGCGGAGCAACGGCCGCTTTCTCCGCCGACAACGCGCCTGCCGCCAGCTTGTCAGCCAGATCATCAGCCGCCGAAAAGAAACCAATACGGATATTGTCGCTGGCGATTTTCTCCCAGGCCGCGGTGCTGGTAACCGTCACCAGCCACACCAGCGGCAAACCGGTCACCCAGGCGTATTTGAGCTTGTCCGATTTGACCAAGATACCGGTCGCCACGCACAGCGCAATCGCCGCCAACATTTGGTTGGCGATGCCGAACAGCGGCCATAAAATATTAACCCCGCCGTTCGGATCTATCACGCCGATGTACAGAAAATAGCCCCAGCCTGCCACCACCAACGAGCTGGTCAACACCACCGATGGCATCCACGAGGTTTCGCCCAATTTCGGCCAGATATTGCCAAGCATATCCTGCAACATGAAGCGCCCCACGCGAGTACCGGCATCCAGCGTGGTGAGTATAAAAATAGCCTCGAACATGATCGCAAAGTGATACCACAAGGCCAACATGCTCTCGCCGAACGCGCTACCGAAAATACTTGCCATGCCGACGGCAAGAGACGGCGCGCCGCCGGTGCGGGCGAACAGCGTCGCCTCGCCCATTTGCTTGGCTAACAGCTGCATCTGCTCGACCGTGACCGGAAAACCCCAGGAAGAAATTGTGGCAACGGCCTCGATTGCCTCCTTGCCGGCCACGCCCGCCGGGCTGTTAATCGCAAAAAACACGCCGGGATCGAGCACAGTCGCAGCAATCATCGCCATGATCGCAACAAAGGATTCCAACAACATGCCGCCGTAGCCGATCATGCGTATATCGCGTTCATTGCTGAGCAATTTCGGCGTGGTGCCGGATGCGATCAGTGCATGAAAGCCGGAAATCGCCCCACAAGCGATAGTGATAAATACGAACGGGAATAACTTGCCGCCGAAAATAGGCCCGGTGCCGTCGATGAACTGCGTCAGGGCAGGCATTTTCACCTCGGGTTGCAACATGATAATCGCCACCGCCAGCAAAGTGATAGTGCCCAGCTTCATGTAAGTCGACAAATAATCGCGCGGAGCCAACAGCAACCAGACCGGCAAAATCGCGGCAGCAAAACCGTACGCCATCACCCACCAGGCCAGCGTCAAACCTTCGTAATCGAACCAAACACGCAAGGTGTCATTGTGATCGACCCAACCACCGCCCACCACGGACAGCAACAACAAACCAACACCCAACGCAGAAGCTTCCAACACTTGGCCAGGGCGAAAACTGCGCATGTACAGGCCGACGATCATCGCAATCGGAATGGTCGCCGACACGGTAGCCGTCGCCCACGGGCTGTGTTTCATCGCATTGACCACTACCAAGCCCAGCACCGCAATCAGGATGATCATGATCGCAAAAGTGCCAATCAGCGCCGCCGTGCCGCCCAATGCGCCCAGTTCATCACGCGCCATCTGCCCCAAGCTTTTGGCATCGCGCCGGGTAGACAAAAACAGCGTCACCATATCCTGCACACAACCGCCCAACACCGCGCCGAACAATATCCACAGCGTTCCCGGCAAATAGCCGAATTGCGCGGCCAAAGTAGGCCCAACCAACGGCCCCGGCCCCGCAATCGCCGCAAAATGGTGACCGAATACGATCCATTTATTAGTCGGCACAAAATCTCGGCCATTATCCAATCGCTCTGCTGGAGTTGCCCGCGTTTCGTCAACCACCAGCACAGTAGCGGCAATCCACGCCGCATAAAAGCGATAGGCAATGGCATAGACGCACAGCGCAGCGGTAACAAACCACAGCGAATTGATATTCTCGCCACGGTTTAAAGCGATACCGCCAACCGCTGCTGCACCGAGCGCGGCGACCAGTATCCAGACGGCGTTTTTCAGTAGTTTATTCATCAGTTATCTTCTTTATTCTTGCTATTTGATAGATCGTGGTAAAAAACTAGTACAACTCATCCAAACTAGGTAAACCAAAGCTATTTTTTCTTTTAAAGTCTAACTCATAACCCAACGCATCTAAAATGATATCCATTGTTTTTAAGGTAATAGAGCCTAACTGAGCCCTTTCTAATTTACCCAGCGTCACCCTGCTTATACCAGCAAGTTTCGCCAATTCATCTTGCGTTAAACCACCTTCCTTACGCAGTGCTTTAATTTTCGTCCCAAGCTCGTCTAACTTCAACAGGTACCTCCTGATGTGTTTCACTTTCAAGTGACCAATTCCAAGTACCTATCATCCTCAAACCAATCGTTTCAAAATGTGGATTAGTAACAATATATTTTTGAAGATCATCAATAGACGATTTTACGGCCGTCACACACTCGTCATACAGTGTATTTGCATCTTTCTCTGAAATATAACAACTACCAACACCAAATTTGATTAACGCTTTCCGAGCAAACCATAACTTTTTACCAAATAGCGTTAATGCAGGCCGATCTGTATAAACATAAACAACCGTATTAACAATGTCATAAGCAGGAGAATAACGAATATTGCACATATCGCTATCATAAAGCACACCAAAATTTTTCAAATGGGCATCACCATTTTTGAGCAAATAACTCATCACTACGGTTTTATAAAAAGCCTGCATATCCTTACGCTTGTTAGCAACAATACGGTAGAGTGTCTTAGCAACTTGCTCATAACTACCATCGTATTTTTGTTCTTTATTTTTTCCTAGAAGACCCAAAACCTCTTCAAAGCCTAAATATTCAGCCTTATTCTTATCAAAATTAAACCGCTCAACCAATAAAAACCGTTTATTGTCCGATAATGAAATAGCCGGGATTTCAACACCTGCTTTTTCAACGGCCTTTAGACAAAAATATTCATTTTCAGCTAAATAGGGATATTCCGCTCCCCACGTCTTAATAATGTATTCCTTTGTTGTCAGCGACTCTTTATCTTTCAGCAAAGCTAAGGTTTTAGGTTGCACCCCTGAAATAGCATTTTTTTTTAAAAATAATTTAACCAACTTAACGAACATATCTTCACTATCATTTTTTAGAACATCATCTAAATCAATGGCATTAAAATGACTATCAGAAAATTCACTGGCAAATAGAAGTCGGCTTTGAATATTAGAACAAAGGTAGGAAAACATCAAAAAGTCATTGATGTAACCATGCTGCTTATTTAAATAATTCTTCAATATTTCAAATAAATAGCCTTCAGGCATATTCATATCAAAGATGGGATGTAATCGGTCTCGCCACAAATACGTCGACGCTTTATAGGGCATGATCAAAGAAACAGGATCAGCATTAACCGCATAATTGAACCCATAGCAATTATGTTCTTCCATAAAAAGCTCGCCAACCTGCTTATTTTTTATTTTGACAGCTATTTTATTCATAAGAAACACTTTAATGATAAAAACACTTATCATAATAAGTAATTCCGGTTAAATTGTAAATCATCTTTATCTTCCAGCTAGACCATCCATAAATATCAGGTCCTAGTTGTTGATGATATTGGCTATGTGAAAAAAAACCGATGCTGAAACTCAAGTGTTGTTTGAATTTATCGCTCATCGTTATGAGAGCGGCAGTTTAATCGTAAGCGTTCACCTCCCCCTTTGAAAAAGGGGGATTGAGGGGGATTTATTTGAACAAATCTCCCCTAACCCCTCTTTTCCAAAGAGGGGGACTGAACGCTTACGTTTAATCATCACGTCTAACCAGACTTTCAGCCAGTGGGATCATATCTTTCCAGACACCATGATGACTGTTGCGGCTATTGATCGCATTATCCACCCTGCAACCATTATTGAATTAGAGAGAGAGAACATTATCGAAAAAAACAGAGTCTAAAAAAATAATCATTTTTTTAACTAAAACCGGCCAGGGTAATTGTCGTCACCAGGACAGGATAGTTGACGCCGGACAGTGTCGAATAGTTTGGCTTAATAACAAAAAATAGTTACCATCACCCTAATATCAACTTTGTAGTGAAAAAACATGCCGCATAAAAATTTTAAGGCCAGTAAACCGAAAGCCACTATTACCACTCTTCCGGATTTAGGCATGGAAGAGCAGGATTTTGTTGCCGATTTTAAGCATTATTACAGTCACCGTCTGGGCAGGGACCAAGACTGTACGTCACCGCATTATGCCTACGAGGCGCTGTCGATGACCATTAGCGACCGGCTCATAGAGCGTTGGAAGAGGACTTACAACGCCTACAAAGAGACGGATTGCAAGCGCGCCTACTATCTGTCGATGGAATTCTTAATGGGCCGCACTTTAAGTAATGCCATGCTGAACCTGGGTATTACCGAGGCGGTTGAACAAGCCATGTATAGTTTGGGGCTGGAGCTTGAAGAGCTGGTTGAAAGCGAACCGGATGCAGGTTTAGGCAATGGCGGCCTGGGTCGTTTGGCAGCCTGTTTTATCGACAGTTGCGCAACCTTGCAGTTGCCAGTGACCGGTTATGGTTTGCGTTATGAATACGGGATGTTTTCGCAGGTCATTATCAATGGCGAGCAGGTTGAAAAGCCGGATCATTGGCTGCGTAATGGCAATGTCTGGGAAATTGAGCGCCCCGAATACACGGTTAGGATTAAATTCGGCGGCCATACCGAATCGCATATCGATGAATTCGGCAATAAGCGGACTAGCTGGGTCGATACCCAAGACATACTCGCGGTGCCTTACGATACGCCGATTCCCGGATACCAAAACGGCACCGTGAACACCTTGCGCTTATGGAAAGCTCAGGCGACTGAAGAATTCAATCTTCAGGAGTTTAATGCCGGCGACTACGCAGAATCAGTAGTGGCAAAAAATACCGCTGAAAACATCACCATGGTGCTGTATCCGAATGACGCCAATGAAAACGGCAAGGCATTGCGTCTGCGCCAGCAATACCTACTGGCTTCGGCCAGTTTACAGGATGTGGTCGGTACTTGGGTGGGTCGACACGGTAACGATTTTTCCAAGTTTGCGGCGAAGAACACTTTTCAGTTAAACGACACGCATCCAAGCATAGCGGTTGCAGAATTAATGCGCTTGCTGTTGGATGTTCACGGTCTGGTCTGGGATGATGCCTGGGCTATCACCCGTAAAACCATGGCTTATACCAATCATACTTTGTTGCCGGAAGCGCTGGAACGGTGGTCGGTCAATCTGTTTAAGCAGATGTTGCCTCGGCTCATGGAGATCATATACGACATTAACGCCCATTTCATGGCCGAAGTATCAGCACATTGGCCTGGTGATATAGACCGGTTAAGCCGTATGTCTATTATTGAAGAAGGCGGCGATCAGCATGTCAGGATGGCCTATCTGGCGATAGTCGGCAGCTATTCGGTTAACGGTGTTGCCGCGTTGCATTCAAAATTATTGCAGCAAGGCCTGTTCCGGGATTTTTACGAGTTCTGGCCGGAAAAATTCAACAACAAAACCAATGGCGTCACTCCGCGTCGTTGGCTGGCGGCGTGCAACCCGGAACTGGCCGAATTGATTACCGAAACTATCGGTGGTGGCTGGTTGACGGACTTGTCTTTGCTAAAGCAACTTGCGCCTTACGCCGAAGATAAGGCCTTCCGCAAGCGCTGGCGTGAAATCAAGCAAGATGCAAAGCAAAAACTGATAGATTTCAAGAAGCTTGAGCATGATGTCGATTTTAATGTGGATGCCATTTTTGATATACAGGTCAAGCGCGTTCATGAATATAAACGGCAACTGCTGAATGTGTTGCATGTGATTCATCTGTATGACCGCATTAAGCGCGGTGATACGGCGAATTGGACGGATCGCTGCGTATTAATCGGCGGGAAAGCCGCGCCGGGCTATTACATGGCGAAAAAAATCATCAAGCTGATCAATAATGTTTCAAGCGTCGTTAATTCCGATCCTGACGTGAGCAGGAAATTAAAGCTGGTGTTCTTGCCGAATTATCGGGTTTCCGCGATGGAAAAAATCTGTCCGGGAGCGGATCTTTCCGAGCAAATTTCAACGGCCGGAAAAGAGGCGTCAGGCACCGGTAATATGAAGTTTATGATGAACGGCGCCTTGACTATCGGCACGTTGGATGGTGCAAATATTGAGATTCGCGAAGAAGTTGGCGACGAAAATTTCTTCCTGTTCGGCTTGACCGAAGATCAGGTTGAAGAGATGAGCCATCATTACGATCCCAATGCGATCATCAATCAGGATGAAGATTTGCTCAGAGTCATGAATCTGCTGGAGTGCGGGCATTTTAACCAATTCGAGCCAGGCATTTTCGACGATATTATGGCGTCGATAAGAAGCCCTCAAGACCCCTGGATGACGGCTGCGGATTTCCGCAGCTTCATCGATGCACAAAAACGGGTGGAAGTCGCTTATCAGGATCAGGAACGTTGGGTCAAGATGAGTATTTTAAACTGCGCCGGTAGCGGTAAATTCTCTACCGACAGAACCATTACTGAATATAACGACGAGATCTGGAAGCTCACGCCGGTCAGTATTGATAGCAAGTTCTAAGCGTGTTGCATATCGTTTTATATGAGCCGGAAATTCCCGCTAACACCGGGATTATAATGACCTATACTTTTATGATATTGTTTTAGTGCGAGAGGTTCACTTTCCATAAGAAGGCTGTTAAGCTTTCCTTGAGTTAGTCTTTTTCATGAAAAAAATGGAACGTATCAGTCTCAAGAATGTTGAATTAAAAGGAGTCACCTACGATAAGTTGCACGTATTGGTTGACGATGATGGTGCTGTAATTGTGTTGCCATTGCTGTGGACTGTTCATCTTGCTTGCAAGAGTTCAGTCCATGGTTGGTATATCAAATCCGACAGCACCTAGCGCTTTTAAGCGGAAAGTAAAAGACATAAAAGTAGCTTTAGATGAAGCTCCCATTGCTACGAATACAGTGGAAAACTACATTGGACATGTTTTTCATTTCTTAGAATACATCAATAAACTCCACAAAACTCAAAAGACTCCATCTATTCACCACACCGAACTTGTAAGCAACGAGTTCGTCAACGATTATTTAAATAATGTACTGGCGCAAAGACTGGAATCTAGTGAATCATTGAAAGCTCATCAGGCAGCTATTTCAGCCTATTATTCATTTCTTTGCTCGTTAAAAATCAAAGATACTTTACAGTCAATAATCTTTCCTGATACTAAGAAATATATGGCTGAAAAAGATTCTCGTCCTCAGAAAATTAATTATGTCAGTAGATCAGAGCGTAAGGTAACTCGCAATAAATACCCCCCCCATCCTCAAGCCTAGGCTTGAATGGTCACGTAATACTTTG
>JBCKWP010000060.1:0-10061 GCA_038922455.1 Methylobacter sp.
CCTGTACTCCTGACTCAATCATTCCCACGCTGGAGCGTGGGAATGATAAAAACTTCGTGTCCTTCGTGGTGAAAGCTTTTAGCTATTATCAATTAATCCGCTTAGGCTCCATAGCCAAATCTTCAACCCAGCAGCCGATCGGGTTGCCAAGGTTCAACTCTTTATCTTCAAAACGCACCAGAAAAACGCTACGATCCGGCTCTTCTTCCACATGCCCAATCAGGGTTATTACACCGCGAGTTCCGGCTTCGGCTAATATTTTGCCTTCGATGCCAGCCGGTATGGAACCATCATCAATAATCGTTTTTGCTGCGTATACGACATCACCTAAATCTAAATCTTCAACGTTCATTTCATTTCTCCGTTTTTGTAGCAAAGCTTACATTGTCAGCTGATTGTGTGAGTGAAACCTGTTTGATAATACGTTGCTTATTGTAGAGTTGTTTTGTTAAAGCCTTATTAAACAAGCTACTAATAAATAAATAACGAAATGGCATGCAGGTTGCTTTAGTTATAAACAAGAACGATGCCAACCATTCAGGAGTGCAGGAAAATGATTACATTAACAGAAAAGGCCGTTAACGCTGTCGGCCGCTTTATTTCCGGTTCGGAAACGCCTACAGCAGGTTTACGGATAGAAGTCACCGATGGCGGTTGTTCAGGTTATCAATACGGCTTGAAACTCGAAGGCAGCCAAACGCCGGAAGATACCGTTATTGATTGCGGCGAGGTGAAAGTGTTTATCGATCCGGTCAGTATGCCGATGCTCGACGGCATGTCCATCGATTTTCTCGACAGCATTGAAGGTTCTGGGTTTAAGTTTACCAACCCTAACGCGGCTAAAAGTTGCGCTTGCGGTACGTCTTTTAATACCAGTACCGAAGGTACCGGAACTAAAACCTGTTCTTAACGCACCAGCAAACCTAATTCGAGGAAAAAGCCATGTGGGACTATTCAGACAAAGTTAAAGAACATTTTTTTAACCCTAAAAACGCGGGTGCGGTCGTTGATGCCAACGCGACCGGCGAAGTGGGTTCAATCAGTTGCGGCGACGCGTTACGGCTGACTTTAAAAGTCGATGCTGACAGTGAAATCATCCTTGAGGCCGGTTTTCAAACCTTTGGATGCGGCTCGGCGATTGCCTCGTCATCGGTGCTGACCGAAATTATTAAAGGCATGACGCTGGATGAAGCGTTAAAAGTGACGAACCAGGATATTGCCGATCAACTCGAAGGGCTGCCGCCCGAAAAAATGCACTGTTCGGTCATGGGACGTGAAGCACTGCAAGCGGCGATAGCGAATTATCGCGGCGAAGAATGGAAAGACGATCATGAAGAAGGCGCGTTAATCTGCAAATGTTTTGCGATTGATGCGGTGATGATCGAGGAAATGGTTTGGGCCAATAAACTGCGCACCGTTGAGGATGTGACCAACTTCACCAAAGCGGGCGGCGGTTGCGCGGCTTGCCATGAAGACATTGAAGCGATTCTGGAAAAAGTGCTGGCGGAAAAAGGCGAGAAATTCGACCCAACTGCCGCACCGGTAGCAGCCCCAGAAAAAATCGCCGCCGTTAAAGGTCCGTTGACCAACCTGCAACGCATCAAAAAAATCGAGCAAGTGCTGGAGTCGTTAAGACCGGCACTTTTGGCGGATGGCGGCGACGTAGAACTGGTTGAAGTCATTGGCAATACCGCTTACGTCAACATGACCGGGGCCTGTAACGGTTGCCAGATGGCGTCGATGACGATTGCGGGAATTCAACAACGTTTGATGGAAGTGATGGGCGAATTTATTAAAGTCGTACCCGCATCGGAAATGGCAAAGTTAGTCACTATTGAGGTGGCGTGATGACTGATATTTATCTGGATAATAATGCCACCACCAAGGTCGATCCGGCAGTAGTCGATGTGATGATCCCTTACTTTCTGGAACAATACGGCAATCCATCATCAATACATAAATTTGCTGATGGCGTAGCGCGCGGGCTTAAACAGGCTCGGCAACAGGTGCAAGCTCTGATCGGCTGCGAGCATGATTCTGAAATTATTTTTACATCTTGCGGTACCGAATCCAACTCTACGGCGATTCTTTCCGCAATTAAGGCTCAGCCGAACAAGAAAGAAATCATCACCACTACAGTGGAACATCCGTCCATTTTAAGTGTGTGCGAATATCTCGAAAAGGAAGGCTATACCATTCATAGATTGCCGGTCGATAAGGCCGGACGCATAAAGCTGGATGGCTATCAAAAGTTGTTATCCGATCAGGTGGCGATTGTCTCGGTGATGTGGGCGAATAATGAAACCGGCACTATTTTCCCGGTCGCAGAAATGGCGGAGATGGCTAATGCGGCAGGTGTGATGTTCCATACCGATGCGGTACAGGCGGTCGGCAAGCTTCCAATGATGTTGCAGGACACCAAAATCGATATGTTGTCGCTATCGGGGCATAAACTGCATGCGCCCAAAGGCATCGGTGTTTTGTACCTGCGTCGCGGTACGCGTTATCGTCCTTTGTTGCGCGGCGGTCATCAAGAGCGCGGCAGAAGGGCAGGAACCGAAAACAGTGCTTCCATTGTCGGCCTCGGAAAAGCCTGCGAGCTGGCGCTAGAGTTTATCGAATATGAAAACACCAAAGTTAAAGCCATGCGCGACCGATTGGAGCAAGGCATTACCGAGCAGATTGCACATTGTTTTGTGACCGGCGACATGTACAACCGCTTGCCTAACACCACGGATATAGCCTTTGAATATATCGAAGGCGAATCGATTTTGATGTTATTGAACAAAGCCGGTATCGCGGCATCCAGCGGTTCGGCCTGTACTTCCGGCTCTTTGGAACCTTCACATGTAATGCGAGCTATGGACATTCCTTACACCGCCGCACATGGAACGATTCGCTTTTCCTTTTCGCGCTACAACACCCTGGCGGAAGTGGATAAAGTCATAGAGGTGATGCCGGGCATTGTTGCTACTTTGCGGAAATTGTCGCCGTATTGGGATGGAGATGGCCCGGTTACCAATCCTGAGCAGGCGTTTGCACCGACGTATTCGTAGGGATCAAACGTAGGCCGGAATAAGCCGGTTCGAGTGATAGCGAGAACAGGCGTTTCCGGCAAACACTCCCGAATTCGCCGGAAAGGCTTCCGCTCCTGCTCACGCCCCTTACCTACATTCATGTAGGCAACGCCACCTCGCGCTACGCGCTTGGATGGTCTTATTCCGGCCTACGAGAGGCGCCGAGTCAATTATTGTTTTTAGAATTATCAAAGCGAATTATGAAAACGCAACCCCGCCATATCATCATCGACGATACAACCCTCCGCGATGGCGAGCAATCAGCCGGAGTCGCTTTTTCGCTGGACGAAAAGCTGGCGATTGCAACGCAGCTGGCGGGATTGGGTGTGCCGGAACTGGAAATCGGCATTCCGGCAATGGGGTCAGTGGAACGGGAAGAAATCAAAGCGATTGCCGCTTTAGGATTGCCCGCAAAGCTGTTGGTCTGGTCGAGAATGCGCCGCGACGATTTGCACGCCTGTTTGGGTTTGAATGTGGATAAGGTCGATTTATCCATATCGGCTTCGGATCAGCATATTCAGCACAAACTTAAACAAAGTCGGCAGTGGGTTTTAGACACTATTAGCAGCTGTGTTCAGGAAGCGCGAAGTTTGAATATGGAAGTGTGTGTCGGTATGGAAGATGCCTCGCGAGCGGATGTGGACTTTTTAATCCGTATGGCTGAAACCGCGCAGCTGGCCGGGGCGAGTCGGATTCGTTTTGCTGATACAGTAGGTATTATGGAACCGTTCGGCGTATTCGAGACGATCAAAAGATTAAGGGCGGCAACCGATCTGGAAATTGAGATGCATGCCCATGACGATTTAGGGCTTGCTACCGCTAATACTCTAGCAGCGGCATTGGCAGGAGCAACTCACGTCAATACCACGGTTAACGGGCTGGGCGAACGGGCCGGGAATGCCGCATTGGAAGAAGTGGTGGTGGGCTTAAAGCAATTATATGGCTTTGAAACTGGGGTTAATTTGCAGAATTTACCCGACTTATCCGAACAAGTTGCCCGTGCATCGGGTGATGCCATCGGCACTCGAAAAAGCCTGATTGGCAAAAGCGTATTCAGTCATGAAGCAGGCATTCATGTCGATGGGCTGTTAAAAGATCCGAATAATTATCAAGGTGTCGATCCGACCATAGTAGGGCGCAGCCATCAGCTGGTTCTCGGCAAACATTCGGGTACTCAAGGTGTGGTTCACGCCTACAAACAAATCGGCATAGCGGTCAGCCGGATACAGGCACAAGCCTTATTAACCCAGGTTAGACGTTTTGTCAGCGATACCAAAATGTTGCCTAAAACTGAAGATCTAAACCTGTTTCATCAAAACCTTTAGAGGGCGATTCATCATGAACGAACATAAAGAACAGCCGTTATGCGAACCGGAAGTTAAAGAGACTGTAGAAATACCGGATCAGGATGATCGTTATCCAGGCTCTTTTTTCAGGATACCCGCTCCGCCGATACTGGGTAAAACAAGCTGGAGCTTAAATTGACAGCACGTTCCAAAACTTAATTTCCAAGCAGGAGCTTAGGAATTAGCAAAAAAATAGTTATGGTTGGTGTCGTGGGCGCGAATTTATTCGCGCAATAAGAGTTAAAAAGCGCGAATAAATTCGCGCCCACAACATATAAATCCTTAACTTAATGGTAGTGACGCGTCGCGTGGGGAGGTAGTCGAGGCGCGCTACACCCCGCAGAAAACCACCTCCGTACCCAACAGGAGCTAAAAAATGGTTATGGCTATAGCAGATAATATTGTAAGTAAAATCCACAAGCCCCAAGGCTTCCTGGCGCAATGGCACGAAGATGTCTACTGTGTTTTTGGCCGCGATCCTGCCGCACACAGCATCTGGGAAATATTGCTGACCTATTCCGGCGTCCATGCGGTGCTGGTGCACCGGATCAGTCATCGATTATGGAAAGCGAACTGGAAATTGGCCGCCAGGATTTTAGCCGCAACTGCCAGAATGCTGACCAATGTGGAAATTCATCCCGGCGCTACCATAGGCAGGCGATTATTTATTGATCATGCGCTGGGCGTAGTGATCGGCGAGACCACAGAGATCGGCGACGATGTCACTTTGTATCATGGCGTGACCTTGGGCGGCACGACCTGGAACAAGGAAAAACGTCATCCGACACTGGGCAACAATGTGCTGGTGGGTTCAGGAGCCAAGATTCTTGGAGCAATTACCTTAGGCAACAATGTTCGTGTCGGCGCTAATTCGGTGGTGGTTAAAGATGTACCACCTTGCTGTACGGTGGTGGGTATTCCCGGCCGGATCATCCAAACCAAAGGCACGCAAATCCAAAACCGGAACGGCATCGACCTAGATCATCACTTGATTCCAGATCCGGTCGGCAAGGCCATCGCCTGTTTGATTGAGCGGATTGATGAGTTGGAAGCCAGACAGGCTGAACCCTCCAAAGTAACGGTTGAAGAAAATTGCGATAATTGTGAAGCGGAAAGTGTTTGTATTCCCAAAAAAGAAAGCTCGGTAAAACTGGCGGCGAGGGCATAAATGGATCTGTTGGATTTTGAAGCGCAAGGCTTGTATTTTGAAGAGCCGGATGTTGCCGGCGTTAAAGAGCTGATAGCAACAGCCGCAGAAAGTTATGCGAATGGCGATGCCGAGCTGTCTTTACTAAAAGCTTATTTTATTGCGCCTGAGTCGTTGAACGTACTGGTGGCGTTAAACCGTTTTTATTATTACCAACACCGACTGGAAGAGGCTTTGGCTGCAACCACTAAAGCGCTGGCTGTGATCAGGCCGTTGGTGGCTTTTCCTGAAAGCTGGCGCGATTTGCAAGCGGAACATATTACCGATACGCCTGTCGAATTGTTAACTCAGGTTAGATTGTATTTATTTACCTTGAAAGCGATCGGTTTTTTAAATATGCGTTTGGAGAATCTGGATTTTAGCCAGGCTATTTTTGAAAAACTGGTTGAGCTTGATAGCAAGGACAGGATCGGCGCTCAAGGCTTGTTGGAGTTGGTGATCAAGCGCAAAGCAGATACGACAACGTAGGGTAGGCTGTGCGTACCCTGGGTTAACAAGAAAGGCTTATTGAAATTGATGAGCAAACGTAAAACAGGTTGGGAGGGCGCAGCGTAACCCAATTTTTGAACCACGATTGTTTGAGTTGCGCTGCGCTAACTCAAGGACTAACAGGAGCAAGATCATGTTGAAAAAAGAGTTAACCGATTCATTGATGACCATCATGCCTTTAGTGATTTTTATTATGCTGGCGCTGTACCTGTTCTTTCAGGCCCCCACTTCAATCGGCCCCCTTTAATTACCGGAGAACCCCATGAATTTTGAAGAAGAGCTCGAAGAGCTGGAATCGGCTGAAGATTTTTTGCAGTTCTTTCAACTGGATTACGAGCCTAGCGTGGTGCATGTCAACCGTCTGCATATCTTGCAGCGTTTTCATGATTACTTACAAAAAGCCGGTGATGAAATGCCTGAAGATGAAGCGCCGAAAAGGGCGGTTTACAGCAAGCTGTTACAGCGTGCCTATCAGGATTTTGTCGAGTCCAATGCTCAAACCGAAAAAGTGTTTAAAGTGTTTGCGATGGGCGAGTTGTCGCAAACGGCGTTTGTTTCTTTAAGCGATATAAAAACATGAAACCCGATCGCTACGACGAAGGCCGGTTTGAGTTTGGCGAATCGGTTCGGGTTACCAGAAACATCCGCAATGATGGCACTTATCCGGGTTTGGATGTAGGGACTTTGTTAGTTCGCCGGGGTAGTTTGGGCAATATCCTTAATGTGGGCACTTTTTTACAAGACCAGGTTATTTTTACTGTCCATTTTCTAGCTGTCGATCGAATGGTGGGCTGTCGACTGGAAGAGCTGATAGGTGTGGATGAGCATTGGAATCCCAGTCGCTTCGAGTTCAGGGAACTTGTGGTTTGCACTATCGATTTAGGCATACAGGGTAATATTCTGATTGCAAAAGGCACGGAAGGCGAGGTTTTTAAGGTGATTAGAGATAACGAGCTGATTCAATACCATGTCGCTTTTCAGGGAAGAACCCTGCAAGTGCCTGAGACAGCGCTTGCTCCAGCGCACCCTGAGTCATTTAACGAACCAGAGGTTTGATATGATGGCCATTGAAAAACCTGTCCAGCTGGAAACCTACAATTTACTAAGGGCGGCTTTAGCCTTATTTAAAAAATCGCCCGATGAATTGGCAGAAGCTGAGTTAAAGCAGGCAAGCAACCAAGCATTAAATGAATTCAGGATTGAAAGCAGGGTGCTGAATACGCCTGAAGCTTCGGCGGTGATCATTACTGACCAAGAATTGCAACAGGCCTATCAGGAAATTCGTGACCGTTATGATGATGAGGACGCTTTTTTCAGCGATCTGAAAAAAAACCAGCTCAATAAAGCCAGCTTGCAGGCGGCTTTACATCGTCAGTGTAAGGTCAATACGGTGCTGGATTTGGTTGCCAGTCGTGCATCCGCTATCAGCGAGACTGACATCGGCATCTATTACCATCTCCATGCCGAGCAATTTCATCGTCCTGAACGGCGTGAAGCCGGCCATATCTTCATCAGCATTAACCCGGATTATCCTGAAAATACGCATGAGATGGCTTTAATGCGTGCCCAGGAAATAGCCGAAAAACTGCACAAAAAACCGCACAAATTTGCCGATCTGGCGTTAAGGCATTCCGAATGCCCGACTGCTTTACAAGGCGGCATTTTGGGTGTCGTGCCGCGCGGTACGCTTTATCCTGAATTGGATGTGGTGCTGTTTAACTTAAAGTCAGGTGAAGTCAGTGATGTCGTCCAATCGGAAATCGGCTTTCATGTGCTGTTATGCAAGCGTATAGATAAGCATGAAACCCTGTCTCTTGCAAAAGCAACGCCCAAAATACGCCAGCTAATGAAAGAACGTGCCAGTCGTATCTGTCAGCGCGCGTGGTTAGCCGGTTTAACTAGTCCTGAATTTGGGGAGAGAAGATAATGAGCGATAAAGAAATCAAACACTGTTCTTTTTGCGGCATAGACCAATCCGCGTCGGTGCCTTTGATTGCTGGGAGCGAAGGAACTATTTGCGGGGCTTGCGTGTCGTTAGCCCATCAGGTCGTCAGCAACTGGAGCCGGAAAAAAGAGCTTTCCGAAATGCAGGGCGCATTGCCCATCCCTGCAAAAATAAAAGACCATCTCGACAAGTACATTATCGGTCAGCATCTCGCCAAAGAAATATTGGCGGTCGCTGTTTATAACCATTACAAGCGCCTCAGGCATGAAAGCGGCGATGCGGGGTTGGGCGAGTTCGACAAGGATGTGGAAATCGGCAAATCCAATATCCTGTTAATAGGGCCGTCCGGTACCGGGAAGACGCTGTTAGCCAGCACCTTGGCCAAAATTGTCGGCGTACCGTTTGTTATTGCCGATGCGACCACGCTGACCCAGGCCGGTTATGTCGGCGACGATGTGGAAAATATCTTGGTCAGGTTGCTGGATGTCGCGGAAGGCAATAAGGTCAATGCCGAGTGGGGCATTGTGTACTTGGATGAAATTGACAAAATCGCCCGTAGCCCCGAACAGCAAACTGGAACCCGCGATGTGTCCGGCGAAGGCGTGCAACAGGCATTGCTCAGGCTGGTCGAAGGTTCGCAGGTTAAGATCCCGGCCAAAGGACGTAACAAGGACGGTGAAACCACTATGGATACACGAAATATTCTGTTTATTGCCGGAGGTTCATTTCCGGGTCTGGAAAAATATGTCGAAAAACGTTTGGTGCCGAGCAATTCTGCGATCGGTTTTCATGCTGAAGTGAACAATCCCGATACAAAGCCGACATTGGAAGCTATGTTGAATGCGACGCAGCCCAGCGATTTGCGCAAGTTCGGCTTAATCCCCGAGTTTATCGGCCGATTTCCGGTGTTAGCGCCGTTGGAATCATTGGATGTAGACGCATTGATCCAGGTGTTGACCGAACCTAAAAATGCGCTGGTGCGTCAATATCAACAACTGTTTGCTTACGAAGGCGTGGAGTTGAAATTCGAACCGGATGCGCTGGTTGAAATCGCCAAAAAAGCCATAGAGCTAGAAACCGGGGCGCGCGGTTTACGCAGCATTATGGAGCAGATCTTGCGAAAAACCATGTTCGATATTCCATCCGTCGATGACGTTGAGCAATGCATAGTCGATGCCGATGCGGTCAAAGGTGAAGGCGAGATCAAGCTGATAAAGAAGACCGAAAAACTCAGGCAACAGGCTGGGTAGAGCGAAAGAAAAACCTCATTCCCATGCGCTGCGTGGGAATGCAGTTACAGGCGCGCTGCGCCACGAATCACGCGCAATGTCAGCAGGACGCGGCGCGTCCCATCATGGTATTCCCACGCAGCGCGTGGGAATGAGAAAATAAAAGCGAGAGCCTTATGAAAACCGAAGACAAAATCCACAAACAACTGGCAGACAATCCGATCATCATTTACATGAAAGGCGTGCCGACTAATCCGCAATGCGGATTTTCAGCCAAATCAGTAGGCATCCTTGATGCTACCCAACTCCCTTACGCTTATGTGAATGTGTTGGAAGAGCCTTTTATCCGCGAAAAACTACCGAGCATTTCGCACTGGCCGACATTTCCCCAATTGTTTGTTAACGCTGAACTGGTCGGCGGTTGCGATATTATTGAAGAAATGTCCAACAACGGCAGTTTGTTACCCTTGTTAACAGCCGCCGCGCCGAAAAAAGCGGAAGCTGCAAGCGATGCGTTAACTACTGGCGAAGTCGTGCAGCTGGTGCAGCAGGGATTTGGCGATGCCCAAGTGATGGTCGAAGGCCAAGGCTGCGACTTAACAATCACCGTGGTCAGTCCGCAATTTAACGATTTAACGATGGTAAAAAAACAGCAGCTAGTGCTGGCAACTTTAAAAGAACCCTTGGCATCTGGCAAGCTTCACTCAGTCAGCGTTAAAGCGCTTACCCCGGATGAGTGGGCTGATAAACAAAGTGCTGTCGGGCTAA
>JBCKWP010000061.1:0-9978 GCA_038922455.1 Methylobacter sp.
CTTGTACTTATAAATTGTTCAAAGCTAGCTTTGAACTCCAAATGTCTCGGCTTAAGTGAAGACAAAGTGTTCAAAAGTCTTTTAACAGGAGTAAAACGGCTTCAGGCGTTTTCAGCAAATGTCTAAAGCCATTTGACTCCAGCGCGAATGTTAAAAGAAAGTTGAGCTTGTACTTAACTCAAAAGCCGGTCGTGAGTATTTTAGAAAAAACGAACTCATTGCGCTGACTTTCGCCGGGTAAAAGACAATTGTTTATGACCTAACATTTTTCACCCACCGATCAGTCATCCTCGTCATCGTCCTCATATGGGTCTTCCCAATCCGGATACTGCTCCGGCAGTGCCCCTCGTTTTTCAATGACAGTCAGATCAGGATAATCCGATGCTCCCGTCGGCATAGCCTCAACCTGAATTTTGAACTCCCAATCATCGCCAAAATCAAAATGAAAAATGAAGGTCATGCCTTTATATAAAGGCATGTAACCGACGGGACAATCCTCGGTACTAAACTCATGAGCACGCTCTGCATAAGGATGCGCTATGCTTTCCTCTACGCCGTATTGATTTTTATAAATAAATTCATATAAATGATCATTATTAAAACCAAAGGCATCTAAAATGCCGTGTGCCAACTCATCAAGCCTTAAGCAGGCAGGAACGGCTATTTTGCAACTCGCTTTTCCCAGCGACACTTTAAAAATATAACTCCCTTCTTCCGTTGTTTTGCGCTCAACTTGAAGCAAGCTAAGTTTCCAGTCTGGAATATGTTTTTTGAATTCAGTTTCCCAGCTGTCCGGACTGGACTCAACGGATTCATCCCGCTCAAGAAACGACATGACTGAATTATTTTGCGCAAAATAGCCTAATATCGTGCGCCCCCAATCAGTAGTAGTAATTTTAGCCAGCGGCCATGTTTCCTTTTCAGTTGCGATGGCGCGTTCAATTTCAATAAAGCCAAATAGCTCCATCAAGGCCAGATTATGAAAGCCGAGAAGAAAGCGCAGACTGTCTAAATCATAACTGCTCTGCTTCAGGTCAATCTTATTACCAAATTTTTGTTGAAAGGAATTTAGGCACACGTAAAAGCATGTCGGGCTGAAGATATTTTGCCTTTCCCCTATTAGTTCTCCGTCCGCACGGTAATAAAGGGCTTGCAGTAGAGAAAAATAGCCTTCTGTCGGCGTAAGCTTTTTCCAGTCGGCAAGAACGTCTTCGTAGAGCATTAATTGGGCCTTTTTCCCGTCAGAAACCAGGTAACTTAAACCGGAACTGCGCAGCAACAGGTAAAGTCCATTAATATGAGGGAAGGATTTTTGTACCGGGCGTTTTAATTTCACTTCTAAAGGATAAGTTAACAGCCGGTTTAATTCTGCCAGTGTGTTCTGGGCAAATAACTGGTTTTTTTCGGACACGGCAATGCCCGTTTTGCCGATGAACTCCAGCAAGCTATTAAAGTCTTTTAACAGTGTTCCCGGCTTTGTGCCGCTAAACTGTTGCTTTTTTAATATTTCGATTTGTGCGTGTGTACAGGGAATTCGTTTGTTGTTCATGGCTTATCTCCTATTTTATCGGCAATCAACTGCGTCAATCTCTCTTTACAGTCAGCCATTTTGTTTTCAGAATACTCGTTGAGATCGCGGTGCCACCAGTACTGCGTCTCTTGATGCTGATGCGCCAATTTGTCGATAATCAACAGGTCGTAAATATTAACCCATTCGTCTTCTACTTTGAGCGCCAACCTGGGATTGAAAATATAAGCACCGCGCAGCACTCGATAGAACAGTTTGCGGTTGTGTTTAGCGTCTTTATCAATTTCGTTTTTAGACAGGATGCTGGACAGATAAGCCCGTTGTTTGCGCCGTTCAGGAAGAGTACTGCCGGGAATGTGCTGCACAGCATCGATAAAATCCTGTGTAGTAAAGCCTCCGAGTCGATAGCTCATTTTTTTCGGCATCACGCGGTAAAACAGCGCAATCATCAGGTTGAGTATGAAAAATTCCATGCAGTTTTTGTCGAGTTTAATCAGGCGTCCGTCGACCTGAATACTCATGCTGGTCGGTTCCAGTTGCTCGTAAATGTCGGCCAATTTCTTTTTGGCGTAGCTTTCACTGCGATCCGTTTGCGCCAGAGCGATTTGAAACGCCGTTAAACCGTTGCCGTCGACTTTTTCGGTGTCGGCGCCCAGCTCAAACAGCGCCTTGATAACCTCGATATTGCCCATCCAGGCGGCAACCATTAATGGCGTTTGGTTGAAGATATTGCGAAAATCCGGGCCGTACTGATCGACTTGTTTGAGCACGGCATCGGGCTTTTTAAAGCTGTAGGCGCTGTAGTGCTTTTGTTGCAGCAACTGCAAGCCTTTGTCGGGATGTTTAGCCGCTTTAAATTCAGCTTTCAGCAGCCTGTTGATAATGTCTCGGTCTTCATAGACCAAGCCGTACTCAAACACAGTCATTCTGGCGTTTTTATCGTTGCCTTCAAAGGCCTTACCTTTTAGATCGGCCAGTGTTGCTGCGGTGATGACCTGCCAATCCGGGGTTTTTTGTTTGAGAATTTCGCTACGGATTCGATCGGCCTGCTCTTGTTTACCTTGCAGTTCCAGTTTATGCGCTTCCTGACGCCAGGCATCGAGACTGGAATTTTGGCTGGCGAGTTGCAGACTGTTCTGGGCATCGCGCAAACCCAGCAGATCCAGCAAGGGTTGCTTGGCGCTGTTTTCAATCCAGTACAGGTTTTTAACGGCCCGCGTTATCGCGACGTAGAGGGCATTGATATAGAACTTGTAAACTTCCAGCGATTTGTCGGTTTTATCCTTGGTGCGGGCATATTTAATGTCGTGTGCCAAATCGGCTTGGCTGACGCCTTTGCTGATTTCGCGATAGCGGGCTTCTTCCTGGCTTAAGAAGTTGTAGAGGATGATGTTTTCGTATTCCAGTCCTTTGGCTTCTTGGATGGTAAATACCAACGGCGTACTGAAATGCTGTTGCGCTGCCGGTTTTTGGTCAACGGTCATGACGATGACTGCAAATAAAGTGGACGCTTTGGTTTTGCTGTCCAGCTCCTGGCGAATGGTCGCGGTATCCTGCAAAAACAGCACTTCGCCTTGATTGTGTCCGTTGCTTTCCACCAGATAATGGCTTTCTTTGTCGATGGAACCGAAGCGCTGAGTTTTGATTTTCAGAAGCTTGTTAGCAATATCGGTGACTTGCGGCGAATTGCGGTAATTGCTGTTGAGAATTCTGATTAACCCGTCTGAAGTCTGTAAATCTTCCTGCCGGTAAAACAGGCTTTTCACTTTCGACCAGGAAAAGAAATTGGGATGGACAATCTGGTTGGAATCGCCGCATAAAATAAAATCCTGAGCCTGACGTAGCGATTTAATAATCAGGTAAAGCTGGATATTGGTTAAATCCTGCACTTCATCGACAACGACAAAATCGTAGCTGGGCTGCACATGCTGTAAATACTGATGACTGACGATGTTGCTGTCGTAAAGCTGCTGCTCTTGTAAAAAATTCAGGTATTTTTCAAAAACGTCGTACACCGCATCGCGTTCCTCGCCTAAGAAGATCGATTCTTTGACGCCCAGATTCAGGTAATCTTCACGACTTAGCCAGCTTTTATCGGTGACAGGCCCGGTGATAACGCCGCGAAACTCTTCAAACAACTTGTGCGCATCTTTCATTTGGCCTTGGCGATAGCGGCTAAACCACTGCTGGAAAGTCTGGAAAGTAACCGGCTTACCCGCAGGTACCTGGATACCCTCCAAAAACTCCTGAAACGATAAAAAATCGACCTGCTGGTCAGGGTTATCGTAATGGTGTGCGTAATACAAATCCCGTGAGTTTTTAACCAGATAAGCCGACTGAGTCACATACAGCACATCGCCCACGACCTGTTTCATTTTTTCCAGCGTCAGGGCGGTCTTGCCGCTACCGGCCGAACCGATAACAATCAACGGCGGCTGCAAGTCGTAAACTGATTGCTGGCAGTCATCAAACGAGATGATTTTGTCCAGCAGGTTAAATGAATTGTGCCTGGGGTTGAGATAAACCAGCTCTTTTGGGCCGGCTTCATCGAGCTTGAGCATGACTGGAATCTTATCTTCATCAATACTGCTGACCTGACGCAAAAACCGCGAGTCTTGGTAAGCATGGTTTTTAATGAATTCCAGAATCAGCGCATAGTTTTGCTGCTGATGGCGATAAATCGAGAACAATAGCCGATCACGTTGATTGAGCCGGGCTCGATACAGATTATCGCCGACTTTTTTAACTTCCGCCGATTTGAAATCATCGTTTTCCAGATATTTTTGCAGCTTGGCGTAGCCGGGAATAGTTTTGGGGTTGAGTTCGTTATATAAAAGGATTTTCATGAAACGTAAGTTGTGATGGGGAGCATAAAAAAACCGCTTGGATAAATCCGAGCAGGGCAATTTGAACGGTGAACTTCCTGACGGCGAACCCCTTTACAGCGTTACTAGATTGAAATTTTTTTCACTATACGAAGCCCTGGATTCTGCAAGTTCCATCCAAGCTACTTGCTTATCTCCTTTAATTTAACCTTGCGTTTTAAACTTGACGCCCACTATACTGCATTTGTGGTAATTTGCTACGAGGAGTAAAAAAATGAGTATTTCCATCCGCATTGACGATGCACTTTACGAAACCGCCAGAGCGCGCGCCAAAGCCGAAATGCGCTCGATTCCGCAGCAAGTGTCCTATTGGGCTAAGGTAGGGCGTGCCGCGTTGGACAACCCAGACTTGCCCATCGAATTCGTGCGCGATACTTTGGTGGCAATAGAAGATGAGTCCGAGCCTTTCGAGTTGCCTGATGCATGAGCGTGCAGCTTGAGCAAAAGCCTGCCTTCAAGCGAGCCTACAAGAAGCTGCATAGCAATCAGCGCGAAGCCGTACACTCGGCAATCCGGTCTGTGGTTAACGATCCGAACCTTGGCGAGGAGAAGAAAGGCGATTTAGCTGGTGTAAGCGTCTACAAGTTCGATTGCGCCAATCAACAGTTCCTGCTGGCCTATCAGTGGGATGAGAGTAAACGGGTATTGCTGGCGCTTGGCCCGCACGAAAACTTTTACCGTGATCTGAAGCATTGAGCAAATAATTTGCCCCCCTTTTTTGAACCTGCTAGGCATAAAAAACCCCGCGTGGATAAGTCCAAGCAGAGGTCAGTTTGATCATCCCGATCAGGGTGGATTGCTTAGCGGCGAATCGACCTTACAGCGTTAAATATTGGAATGTTAGACCTGACCCCGTCTTTTTTATTTGTCCGCAGAAATGTCGGGCATAAACAGCATGCCCGACCTATCCGGCTATGGGAGAAGTTACTGCTATGTGTGCAGGAATGAGGTAAGTATTATGAGGATGACTTCTAACGTAAAGTTAAGGGGCGCCGCTCTTTTGCGGCGTCCCGCTTGAACGCAGAGTTGGACGAAGCCGCTATCGCGGAGAATTCCCTACCGAACAACTAGGCGTTAATACCATTAAAATATAACCTCAAGCCCTTAATCATAGGGATCGTTTAGCATCGAATAATGAGGTTACTCAATAATGCCATCGTCCGAAACAGAGTTCAAGCAAAACTATCAAACGCACCTTAAACACCTTAAACTTAAAGGGCTCCAGCCCAAAACAATAGAGGCCTATTCCCGTGCCATACGGCGTATCGGCGCTTATTTCGACTATCAAATTAACGATCTATCCGAATCCCAGTTGATCGATTATTTCAGCGATCTGCTGGAATCCCATTCATGGAGCAGCGTCAAACTCGATTTGTACGGTTTTAAATTCTTCTATACCTACGTTTTGAGAAAGCCCTGGCCGGAGCTTAAGTTGATCAAACCGCCAAGAACACAGCGCTTGCCGGATATTGTCACCGTTGATGAAGCCCGGCGGCTGTTCTCTATGACCCATACCCTCAGTTACCGGGTGTTCTTTTTTACGCTGTATAGCTTGGGGCTGCGCCTCGGCGAAGGCTTGCGCCTAACGGTAGCTGACATTGATGCCACGCGGCAGCGGGTGCATATTCGCGATGCCAAGGGCAATAAAGATCGTCTGGTGCCGTTGCCGATGGCGACTTTGGACTGCCTGCGCCGTTTTTGGTTGGTGCACCGCAATCCGGTGTTGCTATTTCCTAATCGCCATGGCGGCCTCAAATCGGCGCATTTATCGAAGACGCCACTGGATCGCGGCGGTGTACAAGCGACACTACGCCAAGTAACCCAAGACTGCGGTTTAAAAAAAAAATTACCCCGCACAGTCTGCGCCACAGTTACGCTACTCATCTAATCGAAGCGGGCGTCGACCTGCTCGAAGTCCAGAAAATCCTCGGTCATCATAGTATTCTGACCACCGCCCGTTATACCCATCTGACCGACACCACGAATCAGCAAGCCAACTCGTTAATCAATGCGTTGATGAATGACTTTGCCATAGACTGGCGGAGCGTCAAATGATGCTGCTCTCGTCAATCATCCAAACCTTTGAAGCCGAATTCCTAGCGACTTATCAGAACGCACTGTTGCCCAGCCAGCGCAAGGCCTTGGCCGCCCTGAAACAGTGCCGAACCACGCAAAGTCCGGTGATGATGGCACAATGCGATGGCTGCGAAAAACAAATTTTCATCCCGCATTCCTGCGGTCATCGCAACTGTCCCCATTGCCAACATCATGAGAGCCAACAATGGCTGGAACGGCAGCTCAAAAAACAAGTGCCGGCCGAGTATTTTTTGCTAACCTTCACCTTGCCTGAAGAACTGCGGCTTTTGGCTTGGCAACATCAGCGCAGCCTTTATGGCTTGATGATCCGGTGTAGCTGGGAGACACTCAAAACCTTCGCGCAGAACGATCCGCAATTGCAGGGACAGGCCGGTGCTGTTAGCGTACTGCATACCCCATTCGCGCCGATTGGATTATCATGACCGCCATGGAAGGCGGGAATGCATGCGAGAGGCAGGAGCCGGAGTCGTCCGCATGTGCATGTGGTCATGCCTGCGGCGGCTATTGATGTTGATGAACGGCTGTGGCGCACGAAAACCGGCACAGCCAACAAATCCTACCTGTTCAACCACAAAGCCTTGGCGAAAGTGTTTCGCGCTAAACTGCTTACGGCCATTCGCGAGGAAGGTCTTGAGCTTCCGGCCTGCTACCCGAAAACCTGTGTGGTGGATGTCAAGTCCGTCGGCAGCGGCGACAAGGCGCTGGTTTATCTGGGCCGCTATCTATATAAGGGCGTAATCCAGGAAAAGGATATTATGGCCTGCCGGGATGGCCTGGTGACCTTCCGCTACCAAGACGGCAAAACCAAACGGATGCAAACCCGGACGTTGTCAGGCGTTAAGTTCTTGTGGCTGATTTTGCAACATGTGTTGCCCAAAGGCTTCCGGCGCACCCGTAACTTCGGCTTTTTGCATCCCAACAGTAAGCGACTGTTGGCATTGCTTCAGACCTTGCTCAAGCTGAACCCGGTCAAAACCCTGATAGCGTTGACAAAACGTCCCCAGATCAACTGCCCTTGCTGCGGTGCTGCCATGCGGATTGTGCAAAGGCGAATTCCGGCTTCGCTGGCATTCGCGATGCTTGCGCCATCCGGCTAACGCAGTGGAAGCGCAACCGGTTATGTAACTGCATCCATCATTCCGAAGGAGCGAAATCGGCATTTTTAAGCCGAGGGTCGCGCTTGGCTTAAAAAAGGCTGCTTTTCGCCTAAAATCATCACCCCTTGCTAAAGGCGTTGCCAAAACAACGCGTTCGGTTTGTTCTTGACTGTTGCTGCTATGGATTCCTCCCCGCAGCCCCAAAAATCTGAAAAGATATTTTCTTATATAAAGTCGGCCTTCCGACTACCACCGGGCTTGTCCAACAACCGGTTCAGATTGTGGCTCGCTATCGCTCACACAATCTAACCTTATTCGTTGAGCCATGTCAAATGTAAGGCCTGACCCCGTGATTTTGATATCTTGAATGACCACGTCCCGAAACCCCTTAAAGGTTGAGCCTTCTGGGATATTGTCGGGTTGGATGTCAATTGTGGCATCAATTTTAAGATGCACGGTTTTACTGCGTTTCGGGCCTTTATTCTTTTTGGATTTGTCGTTATCGCCATTCTCATCTTCGTCATTGGCTGGATCGTCGTCCATCTTGCTGGGCTTTATTTTGGGTTTAGTGGTTTCGCCCTTTAATTTGAGTATTGCCTGCTCCAGCCTGTCTATTTGGTTTTCCTGCCACGCAAGCAATTCCAATAACACATCGACTAGCGGTGTGCGGTCTTCTTCGCTGATTTTGGGTAACTGCGGCTTGAGTGAATCCATGCGGCTATTTTAACCTTATTTTGAGGTATTGCCTGTGGGTAATGAGAAGTTACCTGTATCGTAGTAATGCAGAAATCGGGCAAACATTTACCCGTTTGGGCTTTGCAGGTAACGATTTGATGCTGGGCAAAAACACTTATGATGCGTTCAGCGATAAAATTAACAGCCAATATGGCACGCACATCGAAGCCAATTCGCAATTACTTTACGATTACGATGACGGTACCAGCCAACATGACGCCATTGGGAAATTATTGGGCATTTCTAATTTAGGCTTGGGTGCAGAAGAAGCGATGTCACAAAGTGGTTTTTCGGGTGGTGCAACGTTTATTGATGGGAAAGTGGCAGGAATTAGCAGCTTTATTTTTCGTTCTGATTTATCTGACGTGAATGCGGTTATCGATTCATCCGTGGGTGAATTAGGTTCGGATGCGCGTATCTCAACAAATGCAGATTGGATTGATTTTGCAATGAATGGCAATGTGATTTACACAGCCCCCACTGTTAAAACACAAGTTTTCACCAGTGTAACTGAGCCTAATTACGGTTCAATTGTGAATTATTTTCTCGCTTCGTTTAGTCAGCCGCTCACTAATGACATTAGTTTTGATTATCGAACCGTAGATGGCACAGCGACAGCGGGTTTGGATTACATTGCAACTCAAGGAAAAATTACCTTACGCGCGGGTGAAGATCGTATTGCTATTTCCGTGACCATTTTGGGCGACAAAATACCAGAAAATAACGAAACGGTTATTTTAGAAGTAAGCAATCCTGTTGGTTGGACATTCCCAAATAACGCAATCGTCATTACCGGAACACATACTATTATCGACAATGATATTTTTGCGTGACCACCCTAATATGAACCATTCAATGCACAACTCAGACATAACGATTATTGGCGGTGGTGTAATGGGCTTAATGACTGCCCGCGAATTTTTAAATGCAGGTGTGTCTGTGACGCTTTTAGAAAAAAATCTTTGTGGACAAGAAGCCTCATGGGCAGGCGGTGGGATTTTGTCTCCAGAGGGACGAGGTTTGTAACCCATAGGCGCCAACTTAATGTTGCTGGACGGGTTATTTAACCCGTCCACACGTTTAATGAGTCAATGCCATCGAAACCTATCAGGAACTTGCCTTACAACACCGCCAATGCGCTTTCATAATCAGGCTCGTTAGCGATTTCGCTGACCAATTGCGTGTATATCACTTGGTCATGTTCATCGATAATGACGATGGCGCGGGCGGTCAATCCGGCAAGTAGGGTATCGACGATGTTGACGCCGTAATCATGGGCGAAGCTGGAGCGGAAGGTTGACAGCGGGATAACGTCTTGTAAGTCTTCCGATTCGCAAAAACGGCTTTGTGCAAAAGGCAGGTCGGCGGAAACGGCCAACACCACGGTGTTGTCCAGATGCGAGGCTTTCTGGTTGAATTTGCGCGTTGAAGCGGCGCAGGTCGGGGTATCCAGGCTGGGTACGATATTCAGCACTTTCCGTTTACCGGCATAGCTTGCCAGGGTGACGTCTTTTAACTCACGGCTAGTCAGGATGAATGCGGGAGCCGCGCTGCCTACCGCTGGCAATTCGCCGCAAGTATTGATGGGTTTGCCTTGAAATGTGATTGTAGCCATGATTGTTTCCTTGCTTGTTAA
>JBCKWP010000062.1:0-9743 GCA_038922455.1 Methylobacter sp.
TGGCGCTGATCGCCATCGGACTATCCAGATAAATCCGTTGCTGCGGCAGTCCGCCCTGCCGCTGAATTTTGCCCAACCAGTAAATCAAATCCTGGGTTCTACCCACGGCAAAAGCAGGAATAATGACATTGCCGCCGCTCTTTGCTGCTTCCGCTAATGCTTCGCGCAGTTCATCCAGGGTGTTTTCCAGCGGTTTATGGTCACGGTCGCCGTAAGTGGATTCAAGTAACAACACATCCGCTTCGGTCAACACCGTTGGATCGCGCAACAGCGGGGATTGCGGGTTGCCCAAATCGCCGGAAAAAACCAGTGTTTTGGTCTTGTCTTTATCCTTGATGCGCAGCCGCACGATGGCTGAGCCGAGTATATGTCCGGCTTCATGGAAAGAAACGCTAAGCTCGGGACGTATTTTGGTTTCCGCGCCGTAGGCTATCGGCTGACGTAGCGCCAGCAACGCTTTTACATCGGCTTCGGTATATAAAGGTTCGAGCAAAGGCTTGCCGGCGCGTTCCCGGCGCTTGTTTTCCCATTCGGTGTCCCTTAATTGCAGATGGGCGGCATCCATCAGCATCAATTCCAGTAGCGGAAAGCTAGCCTCGGTCAGAAACACCTTCCCCTTGAAACCGTCTTTAACCAGCTTGGGCAGGCGTCCGCAGTGGTCGAGATGGGCGTGGGACAAAACCACGGCATCGATGTCGGCTGGATTAAAGGGAAAATCGGCTTCATTTTGCTTTTCCGTTTCCCTTGAACCCTGGAACATGCCGCAATCAAGCAGTATGCGGCTGGAGTCGGTTTCCAATAAATAGCAGGAGCCGGTCACTTGGCCTGTTGCGCCTAAAAAAGTAAGACTTGTCATGGTATTGCCTTATAGTAATTGAAACCCAATAAATGATGTCGTCACACAAATGACCACGTCAAATTTCCTCGAACAATGTAGTTGGTGTTAAAATCACACTACCACCAAGCCGTACGGCAAAGCCTACATCCTATTGTCGTAGCTCAACAGAAAAACTTAATATCCCGAACATTCAACGTAGACATCCATTGAAAAAAACCATAAGACACTCCATTCCCCGATTGCTGATCTTTATTTTCCTGGGTTTACCCCTGCAGGCCTTGCTTGCCGAAGAAGCCGTCAATCAGGAACCCGGCATAGCCCAGGAAATTTCCGCCATTATTGCGGCAAAACAGCATCCTTACTTGGCACTATCCAATTTCCCAAATCGCACCGACGATATTGAGTCCATCTACACGATGTCAAGCCACCAGTTGCTATGGCTAGGCAACGCGGAGGCCGAAAAAAACATCACCGCTGCGCTTAATCTGCTGACGAACGCCGCTGTCCACGGCTTAAATCCTAAAAATTACGACGCCGAGCCGCTACAGAAAAAACTACCGTCTGCCTTAAAACTCAAGCCGGATGCGTACCAGGAATTAGCGCTCTATGATACGGCGCTCAGCATATCGTTGCTGCGTTTTTTGCATGATTTGCATTATGGCCGGGTAAATCCGCAGGGCATCAACTTTAACTTAAAGTTAAGAGAAAAAAAACTGGTCGATTTACCCTTGTTGATTAAAAACAGTCTGGCGCAAGACAAGCTGGATCAATTGCCGCTATCGGTCGAACCTACGTTAAAACAATACCAAAAGTTAAAACAGGCCTTGGCTAATTACCGCCTGCTTGCTGCAACCGCGCCACCTTTTAAACTGGTTATAGAAAAAACCTTGCGTCCCGGCGAAACCCATCCGCAAATGGCCGAACTACGCCGGTTTTTAACCGCAGTAGGCGATTTACCTGGCGATCGCCACGCCAGCTCCCTACTGGCTAGTGACATACACACCATCCCTGGCGATAAAGCCGCTATCGGCGCAGAAAAACCCTTGTTATACACCGTCGCTATCGCTGCCGGAGTTAAGCGGTTTCAAAAACGCCACGGACTAACCGCTGACGGGGATATCGGCAAGGGCTCTGCGGCCGTACTCAGCGTATCTTTAGGGCAACGCGTCATGCAAATCGAATTGGCTATGGAAAGACTACGCTGGCTGCCTGAGTTCAATGGCGGCGCCTCTATTATCGTTAATATTCCGGCCTTCCAATTATGGGCGTTCGATGCCATTGATCAAGCCGGTGCCAATATCATTAATATGAGGGTCGTGGTCGGCAATGCCCTGAAGACCCAAACTCCGGTATTAATGGCAGAACTGCATTTTATCGATTTCATGCCTTACTGGAATGTGCCTTACAGCATCATAAAAAACGAAATATTGCCCAAGCTCGCTCAAAATAATCATTATCTTGATAAGGAAAACATGGAGCTGGTCTCCGTTTTTCGCGACGTAGAAAAGCCTACCTCGTTTAACGGGGAAGCCATGGAACTGCTTAAACAAGGTAAGTTAAGGATCAGGCAGCGTCCGGGAGGAAAGAACGCCTTGGGCAGGGTTAAATTTATTTTCCCCAATAAGGAGGATGTGTATTTACATGACACACCGGCAAATGCCTTGTTCAGTAAATCAAGAAGGGATTTCAGCCATGGCTGTGTGCGGGTCGCGAACCCTCAAAAACTGGCTGAATTTGCGCTTAAAAACCAGGACAAATGGAACGCCGAAACCATACAGCTGGCCATGAACACGCCAAAAACACAGCGGGTCGTATTGAAAAAGCCGATACCGGTATTGTTTTTTTATACCACGGCTTTTTTCGATCAGGATGATGATTTAGATTTTTACCTGGATATTTACGGTCATGATGCTGCATTACTGGCGGCTCTGAGCAAACCAGACGACCTGTCTGACCAGTCCCTTTTTATCAGCACCCATACCGCGCCGGAAGCACTAATCAAATAAGAGAAACTTGTAAGACCCAAGGCTTTTGGAGCTTTACAGATAAGCCTAGCCGCCCCAGGTTCTTACGCTACCGGTATCCAAATGTACAAAATCGGATCGTCCGTAATAACCGACGCCGCCACGACGCATGGCCAGCGCTGCATTTCTAATCCTTCTGGTATCTAAACCCTCAATACGTATATCAATCGCCCTGCCCTCCATGTGCAGACTATTTTTGGCGACGCCATCGCTGTGTTTACGTAAATCGGCATTAGTAGCCGGTGATCGATAACCGGAGACGATATGAAAGGGTTTTCTAACTTCTAGGGCATGTTTTAAATCATACAACTGATCCAGCAAGGCCGGGTCAATCGGGTGGACGCTACCGTCATGGTGGTCACGAAACAAAAGATTGATTTCATGGAGTGCACCTTTGATGTAACGACCCTGCTCAAAATAGGTCAGTTTTAGCTGGTCGCCGGTATGAGTATTTTCGAAGGCAAGCACCTTATGCGAAGGCGAGTTCCGATCAAATAGGCTAGGGGTATTCATCTTGTGTGAAGAAAAGTGCTGTTGCAGCGTCTCATGAATACGTGACTTATGACCGGACGAATGCGCAGCAAGCACGGTGTGTGAGGCTATATGTTTGACCTTAGCATTTGCGACCCCAATTCCTCCAGCCATCAATAAGGAACCATAAGCCATGTTTTTCAGGAACTTGCGTCGCGATGAAATAATGTCACTTTCACTCATAGTCGTTTGTACTCGTGTTTATGCTTTATAGGTATTAATACAGATGAAGCATTTTGATCAATCAACCTTAAATTAGCCTTAACTAACCTTAACTATTCTGCACCAAAACGCTGCTCTCATCACAAATAGTGATAGCACCATGAAATTATTTAAGATTTACCCGCGTTGAAATTCCCTTGGTCTTTACCAATCTATTGATATACTTGGAATGACAGATCCTTTTTTCCTGAACCACTGCACCGCTAATAGACGACACATGCGCAAAAAAGCCATTAAACCCTCCGCTTATCTGACCGAAGTCAAAGCGCTATCGGATCGGATCGTCAAAGCTCAACAACCGATCCGCATACTCGACGCGATCAAATGGGATGATCATATCAAACAGGCTTTTTTTGATGGCGACTGCAAAAAATCGCCGATAGTGACGCCGGATTATTATCAAAAACGCCCTCTGGGTTTTGACCCTAACGACAAGAAACAGGAGTTTTACCAGATTGAGCGTGATTTAATGCGCAAGCTCGGCCAGCTGAACCCGCTCAGCGTGATCATGCGCCGAATTTGCAAGGAATATCTGGACGTAGTGCGCATGCTGGAGTCCCGAGGCAAGCCGACCTTCTCCAATATTTCCCAGGAACTATACGGCTCATCCCAGGACGTTTTTCATGTCGGCGACCCGACCATTGCCGATCTCGGCAGCATGATGGAAGGAACCCTGTCACAATTATTGAAGTTGGATTTTCTGGTCGAAGAACCCAAAACCATCAACGCCACGGATGCAGTAGCCATCCTTAACGAAAAAATACAGACGGTATTTCCCGGCGAAGGTCTACGCGCCATGATCAGCGACGGCATCCTCGCCGATGCCGCCGCCGGTACCGATTACATCAAATTGCGCGCCGATGCATTGTTTAACATGCGCGACCTACGCGTGCTTGAGGTTCACGAAATATGGGTGCATCTAGGTACTACGCTGAACGGCCTCGCCCAACCTTATTGCACTTTTCTCGGCAAAGGGCCGCCATCCGCGACCATCACTCAAGAAGGGCTGGCGGTATTGATGGAGATTTTAACCTTCAGTTCCACACCCAACCGGCTGATGCGCCTGATCAACCGAGTACGCGCCATCACCTTGGCCGAAGAAGGCGCGGATTTTATGGACATCTTCGATTTCTTTAAGGAGAAAGGCCTGGACAATGAAGAAAGCTATACACTCAGCAGCCGGGTATTTAGGGGCAGCAGTTCCGACGGCATGCCGTTCACCAAAGATTTAACCTATATCAAAGGCTTCGTGCTGACTTATAATTTCATGCGCCTTGCAGTCAGCAAGGGCAAGCCGGATCGCATCCCATTGCTATTTTGCGGCAAAACCATGATCGAAGATATGAAAGTGCTGGTCGATCTGGTTGAAGAAGGCACGGTGATAGCGCCGCGCTTTCTGCCGCCGCAGTTCAAAGACCTGATGGGACTTTCATCCTGGCTGAGTTTCAGCCGCTTCATCTCGTCGATGAACTTCCGGCAGCTGGAACAAGACTATGCCAATGTTTTATAATGGCCGCTACAACTTAAGGCATAACAAGACTCTGCCTTGTACCGCCTCAACAACAAAAATAATTAACAAATAACCCTATGAAAACCTCCAGATTGCTCGCCATCTTCTTTATAGTCGCCTGCTTTAATGCCGGAACAGGCTATGCCGCAAACCACCACAGCGGACACGGCGGTGGCAGTAGTGGTGGCCGAGGCAGTGAAAGTACCTGCTTGAAACCGCAGCTTACCAAATTTATGCCTGCCAATTTAGCCACCGTTGCACCGGGATCGGCGTTTTCTTTTTGGGCTTTAAATGTAAGTAATCCCAAGCAAATTGAAGTCGTCGTAAAAACCATCCCCGTTGCCCTGACTACGGAAATTAAAGACGGTTTTTATTGGGTAAAAGGAAATCTGCCCGCCGAGTTGGTTAACACTGTAGCCAGAATCAACATCAAGGTTAATAGCAAAATTACAAAGTGTGATGCCGAAAATGGCTGGCTAGTAAAGATTGCCGAGTAATAACCGTTCTTTTTTAGTTGTATCAACAAGTATTAACTTTTTAAGAGCGCACCATGCCTGAGAACCCGTCCATTAAAAAATGTGCAGCCTACTGTCTGGCGCAAAGTTTTGATATTAGTGCCTTAGCCAAGCTAATATCGGACTCAACGCTGATCAGGATTATTAAAGGCGTATTGCTGATTGAGGATGATCAATCCTGGTCGGTAGTTTTTGCTTACGGCGCCGTAGTGCACTGGAATGTCAGCTCAGACCAGCAGGCTAAACTGCATCAGTTATTATTGGATCATGCAGAAAATCCGCTGCTTTCCCCGGAAGAAGACCACTTTACTTTCGCTCTCGATTGCCCAAGCACCCGCATTATTGAAGATCATATTGAAGTCGAGTCCTCCGATCCGATTCTAATATTTTCATTATCCCAAGGCATGGCGCAATCGATTAAGCTGGCCTCCTTTGAAACCAATGCGATAACCACCATCAACAACACCAGTTACATCCCCAAGTCATTGGCCGAAAACGGCAGGATCAAGTTAAGCCGTAATAAAATCGCGAAAATCCGCGGCCAACTGTTCCTCACCAAAAGCGACATCATTTTGAATTACGATTTGCTGGATACCCCTGATTTCTTTTGGGAATACCCGGAATATGAGGCCTTTTACGGGATCACCGCAAAATACCTGGAAATAGCCCAACGAACCGACGTATTGTCAAAAAAGCTGGAAACTATCCATGAACTGTTTGAAATGCTGGCCGATGAGCAAAAACACAGGCATTCAACGATACTGGAATGGATTATTATCTGGCTGATCGCCTTTGAAATAGGCATGACCCTATTCGACAAACTACTCTAAAAAATTAAAACCCATTATGCTCAGCTACCGACATTCCTTTCACGCAGGCAATTTTGCCGACGTTTTAAAACATATCGTCCTGATCCAAACCCTTGACTACCTAAACCAAAAAGACAAACCTTGGTGCTGCATCGATACCCATGCCGGCCCCGGAAAATATGAGCTGGACGGCGACTACGCGTTAAAAAACCGGGAGTTCGACAACGGCATCGCCAAATTATGGCAACGTGATGACTTACCGGACTGCGTCGCCCACTATGTCAGCCTGATCAAACGCTTTAACAAGCCCGACCAATTAACCCGTTATCCCGGCTCGCCGTTAATTGCCAAACAGTTGCTGCGCGACAAGGATCGCCTGTGTCTATTTGAGCTGCATAACACCGAAATAAAACTATTAACCGCCGAAGCCAAAAAAGACAAACGCATCAGCGTATTTCATGCCGATGGTTTAAAAAGCGCCTTGAATTTATTGCCGCCGATTGAACGCCGGGGACTGGTGCTGATCGACCCCTCCTATGAAATCAAAAGCGATTACCAGCAAGTTGTAGAAACGCTGACCGCCATGCACAAACGCTTCGCCACCGGCACTTATGTACTTTGGTATCCAGTGATCGAGCGCAGCCGCAATAAAAAGCTGGAGCGCGCCATACAAGCCAGCGGCATCAAAAACGTGCAGCTGTTCGAGCTAGGGCTACGCGCGGACAGCGGCGAACACGGCATGACCGCCAGCGGTATGATCGTCATCAATCCGCCGTGGACTTTAGCGCCTGAAATGAACCGGGTTTTACCCTGGCTGGCCGATGTTCTGGGCCATAACGGCGATGGCTTTTACCGAATACAGACGCTGGTTGCTGATTAGCTCCACCGGCTTCATTCAATGTATAATCACCGCCATTCAGAAGTTAGAAAATAGACCGGGCAAAAGCCACAATTTAGCCTTGGAACCTTGAACCTTAAAACTTGCCCCCTTATGTCCACACCCGATATCCAACCTACATCGAATTTCATCCGCCAGATCATTGCCACCGATCTCAAAGACAACAAAAACAATGGCAAAGTCATTACCCGGTTTCCCCCAGAACCCAACGGCTATCTGCATATCGGCCATGCCAAATCGATCTGCCTGAATTTTGGCATCGCCGCCGCTTACAACGGTGCTTGCAACCTGCGTTTTGACGACACCAATCCCGAAAAAGAAAGCGACGAATATGTGGAATCAATCAAACGCGATGTGCAATGGCTGGGCTTTGAATGGTCGGAACTGCGCCACGCCTCGGATTATTTTGAACAACTCTACAGTTACGCGGTGCAATTGATTGAACAAGATCTAGCCTATGTCGACAGCTTGTCCGCAGAACAAATCAGAATCTATCGCGGCACACTGACCGAACCCGGCAAGGAAAGTCCCGACCGAAGCCGCTCTATCGCAGAAAATCTCGATTTATTCAGACGGATGCGCGCCGGTGAATTTGCCGACGGCCACTACGTGCTGCGCGCCAAAATCGACATGGCCTCGCCCAACATCAACATGCGTGATCCGGCGCTGTACCGGATTCGCCGTGTGCATCACCAGCGCACCGGCAACGACTGGTGCATCTACCCGATGTACGATTACACCCACTGTATTTCCGATATGCTCGAAGGCATCACCTATTCGCTGTGTACACTAGAGTTTGAAGACCACCGCCCGCTTTACGATTGGGTGCTGGATCAGCTCAAAACGCCCTGCCATCCGCAGCAAATCGAATTTGCCCGCTTGCAGCTCGAATACACCATCGTCAGCAAACGCAAACTCAATCAATTGGTCACTGAAAAACACGTCACCGGCTGGGACGACCCGCGTATGCCAACCATCGCCGGTTTGCGCCGCGCCGGTTTTACGCCCAAATCGATACGCGATTTTTGTGAGCGTATCGGCGTCACCAAACAAAATTCATGGATAGAAATGGGCGTGCTGGAATACTGCATCCGCGAAGACTTAAACGACAATGCGCCCAGAGCTATGGCGGTTTTACAGCCATTACGCGTGGTCATCGACAATTACCCGGAAGGCCAAACTGAACAGCTGGAAGTCGGCAATCATCCGCAAAAGCCCGAGTTGGGCAAACGTATCGTGCCTTTCTCCAAAGTTATTTTGATCGAACAGGATGATTTTGCCGAAGTGCCACCACCAAAATTCAAGCGCTTAATCGAGGGCGGCGAAGTCCGTTTACGCGGTTCTTACGTTATCCAATGCAACGAAATCATCAAAGATGAAGGCGGCAACATCACCGAACTGCGTTGCAGCTACGACCCGGATACCTTGGGTAAAAACCCCGAAGGCCGTAAAGTCAAGGGCGTTATCCATTGGGTTTCCGAGCAGAACTCGCAACCGGCGGAATTGCGTCTTTATAATCGCTTATTCAGCGTACCTAACCCGGACAATGAACCTAACTTTCTGGATGCGATCAACCCTGATTCATTGGAAGTCCTGAGCGATTGCAGAGTGGAAGCTAGTCTGGCTAATCCGCAACCAGAAAGCCGTTACCAATTTGAACGCACCGGCTATTTTTGCTTTGACGCCATAGACAGCGTTAATGGCAAATTAGTGTTTAACCGCACCGTGACCTTGCGAGATAACTGGGAAAAAGACTAGCATAGGGCATGCCGTACGCGCCTTCTTGTTGCTCGTTGGCGCGCACGGCACGCCCTACCCAACTACCCTTTAATTTAATAGACACCTAAATAACATGAACCAAGACAGCATTAACCTGATAGAACGATACTATGCCGCATTCAACGGCGGCGACATGGCTACCTTCCTTAACCTGCTGACCGACGATGTCATCCACGACATCAACCAAGGCAAGCGGGAAGTTGGTAAAGCCGCATTCACCCAGTTCATGGCCTGCATGAACAACAACTACAAAGAACAGCTGGTCGATAAGGTCATCATGGCGACAGCCGACGGCAAACGCGCAGCTGCCGAATTTGTCGTGTTGGGCGAATACATTAAAACCGACGAAGGCTTACCTACTGCACAGGGACAAAAATACCGCCTGCCTGCCGGTGCTTTTTTTGAAATCCGCGACAACAAAGTTGCCCGCATTACCAATTATTACAACCTGCAAGACTGGATTGCTCAGGTTAGTAAATAGTTAACCATGCCTACTCAGAAATGAGGCGGTCAATATTAACCGGTTAATTTTAGCTATCGATTACCGAGGCGCAGCAATTTCGATTTATTGATCTTAGAAAAAGCAGTTGAGCCACGGAATAGCACGGATGAACAAC